>NZ_RZSU01000084.1:0-29854 GCF_003997585.1 Mesorhizobium sp. M5C.F.Cr.IN.023.01.1.1
GTCGCCGGAGGGCCATTTGAGCTTCGTCAACGACGCCTATTGCCGGGCGTGCCGGATGACCCGCGAGGAGCTTCTGGATCCATCCTGGTGCGAACTCGATGTGCTGCCGCCCGACGAACGGCGCAGGTTTGTCGACCACCTTGCGCGCCTGACGCCGCAAGCGCCGGATGCCGGCATAGAACTTGTCAATGCGATGCCCGATGGCGCACGCCGATGGCTCGCCTGGAACGATCATGGCATTTTTGACAGCGACGGGCGTCTTGTCGAAGTGCAGTCCGTCGGCCGCGACATCTCCGACCGCGTCCTGGCCGAGCAAGCCAGAATTGAAGCCGAGAAGTTGTTGGCCGAAAGGGAGGCGCAGTTTCGCGCCATCGCCGAAGGCGTGCCGCTGCCGATCACCATCTCGGCAATAGAAGGGCCCGAAATCCTGTTCGTCAATGAACCGGCGCGCAAGGTGCTCGGCATCGAGGTCGGCCAGATCGGAGCCGAGGCGACGGCGACCTGGGAAGATCTCTCGCGGCGAGACGATCTCCTGCGGCTGTTGCTGCGAGATGGCATCGTCGACGCATTCGAGGCCGGCATGACCAATATGCAGGGGTCGAGAATCGATACGCTGGTTTCGGCGCGGCTGATCACGCAGGCCGGTCGTTCGGCCATCCTTGCCGCCGTTACCGACATTACCCGCCAGCGCGAGGCCGAGGCGGAGATCGCTAGCCAGCGCGAGACGCTGTACCAGTCGGAAAAGCTCGCCGCTCTCGGTTCGCTGCTGGCCGGCGTGGCGCATGAACTCAACAATCCGTTGTCCGTCGTCATCGGCTACAGTTCGATGCTGAAGGAATTTTCGACGGACGAAGCGACCGTGGGGCGCGCCGACAAGATCCACGCGGCGGCCGAGCGATGCTCGCGCATCGTCCGGACCTTTCTGGCGATGGCCCGCAAGAAGCCGCCGACACGGGGAGCCGTCGACATCAATGAAGTCGTCGTCGCTTCGCTGGAACTGGCCGCCTACAGCCTGCGCTCGGCCGGGATCGAGATCCGCACCGAACTGGCGGAACCGCTTCCCAATATCTGGGGCGACAGGGATCAGCTTCATCAGGTGGTCACCAACCTAGTGGTCAACGCGCAGCAGGCTTTGCTGCAGGTTCCGCACCCGCGGCAGCTGACCATTGTCACCACCGGGGAAGACGATGTCGTCGAGGTCGTTGTCGCCGACAATGGTCCAGGCATGCCGGAGACGGTCCGCGCGCGTGCTTTTGAGCCTTTTTACACGACCAAATTGGCCGGCGAAGGCACCGGGGTCGGGCTATCGGTCTGCCAGGGCATCGTGACGGCGCACGACGGCAGCATAAAGCTGGATTCGACGCAGGGCGGCGGTGCACGGTTCACGGTCCGGCTTCCGAGCGGTCGAGCCGAGACGGTTGCTCCGCCCGAAGCTGCAGGCAGGATACCGCCTGCGCCCTCGGCCGCACGAATTCTGGTGGTCGACGATGATTCCGACATCGCCTCGATGATCGCCGAGATGCTGCGCCGCGATGGCCACGAAGTCACCATCGCCGACGACGCGAATGCCGCCCTCAAGGCTGTGCGTGAGGATGGAACAGACCTTTTGATCAGCGACATACGCATGCCTGGCCTCGACGGCCCCGGCCTCTACCGCGCGCTGGAACAATTGCGTCCGGGACTCGCCAGCCGGCTGCTGTTCGTCACCGGCGACACGCTGGCACCGGAGATCGATCGCTTCATCGGCGAGACGGGCGCGCCGGTGATCGAGAAACCGCTCGATCCGCAGGCCTTTCGCAGGTTCGTGATGGAACGCCTAAGGGCGATGGAGACCGGCGCAATGGAAGAGGCCGAAGCGTGACAAAACAGAAATTGCTCATCGTCGATGACGAAGCGCCGTTGCGCGAGATGCTGTCGGATTACCTGCTCATGCACGGCTTCGATGTCCGATCCGTTGCGGATGGAGCGGGAATGCACACCGAACTCGACCGCTTTGGCCCCAACCTGGTCATTCTCGACGTCAATCTTGTCGGTGAAAGCGGCTATGATCTCGCCCGCGAAATTGCCAAGCAGAGCCGCGCCGGCATCCTGATGCTGACCGCCGTCGGTGACCTGCCGCATCGGCTGGAAGGTCTTGCCGCCGGCGCCGACGACTATATGGCCAAGCCCTTCGAGCCACGCGAACTTCTGGCGCGTGTCAGGAGCGTCATCCGGCGCTTGGGCGAGGAAGAGCGGACGCCGGAAAACCGCATCCATTTCGGTGGCTGCATCCTCGATATGGACGGCCGCACCATGGTCGATCCGGACGGCGTCGACATGCAGTTGACGTCCATGGAATTCGACCTGCTATGCGTCTTCGCGCGCCATCCCCGGCAAATATTGTCGCGCGACCAGCTGTGCAGGCTGGCCCACAACCGCGACCTCGAGCCGGGCGACCGGAGCATCGACATCCGTATTACCCGACTGCGCAAGAAGTTCGAGACCGAACCCGACGCGCCGGTGATCCTGGTGACGGTTCGCGGCCAAGGCTATGTCTACGAGCCTGCCCAAGCTGAGGCGCGCCGCCGCTAGATACGGAGCTTTAAAGAGGCTGAGCCGTCCAGCTGGTACGATCTATGGCTTTTGCACTACGCGATCGGCCTGCGCGCCCGGCGATACTCCCGTCGCAGGCTTCGAACAGTGTCCCGCACGACAGGAATGGTCCAGCGCGCGGTCATCGTCGCGATCAGCAGACCGGCAACCGGATCGATGAAGCGGGCTATCACCGTGCCTTCCCAAATCATCGCGGTTGCGAGCGACGCGGCGATGAGCAGGTTCGACGAGAGCTTGTCCGAGAACAGGCAGATTTGTGCGCGGGCCAGCGCGGAAGCGGCAAGCCTGTTGCGGGCCTTCCACCGGCGCAGGATCCAGAAATTGACCACCAAGTATGCCAGGTTCAGGCTCATGGCGAGAAAAACGCCTTGGCCGTGGGGTTCGACACCGCCGGCCGCGATCCGCTGGACGGCGATGCTGGCGACGACAGCCATTGAAAGGCACATGCCCAGCGCAGCGAACGCATTGGCGAGCGTCTCGGCCAAGGCCGTCTGACGCTTGCGACCGGTGCCCTCGCCCTTGCGCCCGCCAGCTACGATCGCGACGGTGACCAGCACCAGCATATCCATCAGCGTCAGTGCGAGATCGGCGCGGATGGTCAGCGACGTGGACGTCGCCGCCGCATATGCCGTCAGCAGCAGGCCCGGGCTGCCGGCCAGCACCGCCAGCCGTGCCGTCCGCGCCGCCTCACCGTTCGATCGGTCATTGGTTTTTCGCAGAGGTTGCATCGCCAGAAATCTCCTAGTTTCTGGCGTCACCGATGAAGCAGGGATGTTGCGCGGATTTGCCGATTTGCCGGCCGAAGGTTTCCTTTGTGTCGCCGCGCCGGGCTCGTCAGGCGCGGCTCCCGGACGGATCGCAACAATCGAAACAATTCGGAGCGAATTCGGCATTCGTCCGAAACAGTCGGGAGCGAGAAGCCGTCCCATGGAGCGAACCCGACGGGACGGCTCCGCTGAAACGAAAAGGGAAATCAAGATGAATCGCTTCAAGACTTACCTGGCCGCTGCCTCGGCGATGGCCTGCCTCGTGACCCCGGCCAGCGCCGACTGGCCCGTCGGCGCCGGGAACGGCAAATCGCTGAACGGTCTGCAGCTCAATTCGCTGACCAGCAATGCGGTGACGAGCAACACGATTTTCCCGAACGGCCTCGGCGTCCACGCGCTCAACGGCGTGCATGTTGACGGCATCGTTCTTGCGAAAAGCCTCGCTCCGGCCGGCAAGTCCATCATTGACCCGAACGTCCGCTCAGTCATCGACCCGAACTTCCGCGGTTTGCCGCCTGTCCAGAAGGACAATGTCCGGTCATCGACCGCCGGCAAGAAAAGCAACGGCCTTCCGGCTGGCCAGCACGGCACTGGCGGCGGCGCCGGGACCAACCACGACCGGCCGACCCCCGCGAGGCGTTAAGGGTCCGGAGTCCGCTGTCAATGGAACGGATGGCGTTGTGCCGTCCGTTCTCATCGGCGGCGCTTAACTCGCAAGATATGCCGTCAGGAGCGAACAAATGTCAGCCTACAGAAACCGCCTCACCCATATCGGCCGCCGCGCATTGGTCGCCGTCACCGCAGCCATTTCCGGCATGGCAGCGGTACCTCTCGCAGAGGCCGGGACCGGGCAAGCGATCAGCTCGATCTCCGTTGCCGGCACAAGGTTCGAGGTGACTACGGAAGATGGCCGCATTGTCGCTCAAGAGGATCTCGTCGGCGCCGTTCTGACGATTGCTGACGGACAACACCGGATGCCGCTGCGCATCGACGCGGTCGAGATCGATCCGAGGAATCCGGATGGCGGAATAATGCTCTACGCCATGTCGACCCGCGACGCGGCTGGCGGTGCATGGCGCAACATTTGCGAACCGGACATCGAGGGCCGGCGCATGGGCTTTCCGCTCGCCGGCACCTGGACGCAGGACGGCCGCCATTTGCCGTCCGATACTGCGTTCAGCATTACCTGCACCGGCGGCGCGCAGGCGAAATGCGTGCGCTTCGGATATCGGCCCTGGGAAAGGTCGCCGGATGGCACGCCGCTGTGGGATCATCATCAGGCATGCACCCGCATGATCCGCGCCGACTATTGCGGCGATGGCGTCGGCCATACCCGCAACGGGACGCCGATCGTGATCTACGACCGCAAGGGCATCCAACAGGACGAGGCCGCGCCTGATATGTCGTTCGAGGCCGCGTGGGGTGCCGACGGCGCGCTTTGCGTCAGCCACACCAGAATACCCGACGTGCTCTCGATGGAGGGGCTGGCTGCGATCTGCCCGGATGTGCAGCAACAGCCGCGAACAGCGTGCGAAAGCCATGCCGGGGCGCTAATCCTCAACCGTTCAATCGACCCGCGAACGGTTCAGGCGGCAGCGGAATAGTCATATCGCGAAAGGGTCTGCTGGGCTTTTCGGAGTGCGCTCGTTCGATTGAGGCCACCAAACGTCAGACTTTCCGCGCTAGGCCGCCCACCTGCTTGGTGCGCTTGCCCGTGTCGACCTTGGCCCGCGCCTCAACCGCCTTCTCGATCTCCCGCTTCAGCTCGTCTTTGATCGCCACCGTTTCGGCCATCAAGGCGTCGATCTTCATGAAATCGAGCACGCGGTATTTCGACACCGCCGGCCTGACCAGTATGTCCGGCTGGCATTGCCTCAGCTTGGCGGCGATGATCGACTGCATCATCAATTGCGTGGCGCCGAACATCAGATCGACGGAGGTCGGGTATTTGCGCCCGCTTTTGGTCGGCGCGCCAACGACGTCGACGGCGATGATGATGTCGGCGTCGTGCTCGATCAGATCGAACGGCACCGGATTATAGATGCCGCCGTCGATCAGCAGCCTGCCGTCGCGCATCACCGGGCGGAATACCGCGGGAATAGCCGCAGAGGCGGCAAGCGCCGAATGCAGGTCGCCGTCGCTAAGCACGGCGAGCTTATGGCCGAAGAAATCCGTGGCCGTCACCTTCAGCGGTATTTTCAGCTCGGCGAAGCTTTCGGGTATGGCGTCGGGCATGAATGCCTTGAGGATGCGCTCGACATTGAACTGGGTGACCCGCAGCCCGCCCTGCAGCGCCTCGGCAAAGGTGCCTGGCCGCGCCCGCCACATGCGCGCCGCCACCTCGGCGCGGCGGCCGAGGATCGAGCGCATATAGTCGTGAATGTCGCTGCCGGCCATGCCCGAAGCCATGCCGGCGCCCATGATGGCGCCGATCGATGAGCCTGATATCGCGACCGGCCGGATACCCAGCTCGTCCAGCGCCTCGATGACATGGATGTGCGCCAGCCCGCGCGCGCCGCCGCCGCCAAAGGCAATGCCGAAGGTCGGGCCGGTGCTAGCCGCCATTTCCGACACCCCATGTGGCAATGCTATCGAATTTGGGTAAACGCCCCTTCGCCTGGATTGTCGGCAGGTTGCGGCGTCGGGACGTTCGCTCCCCCTTCTCCCCTTGTGGGAGAAGGTGTCGCCGAAGGCGACGGATGAGGGGTGCTCCAGTTTGGCGCCGACGGCGTTCTGTCCAGCACCCCTCAACCGTCTCGGCGCTACGCGCCGATCCACCTTCTCCCACAAGGGGAGAAGGCGAGGCGCGCGGCGGCCAGCGTGAGAAATGCAGGCAATGGCTCATTACTCCTTGGCCTCGCCGTGCTTCGGCCCAACGATCATGATGGCCGGCTCGGCGGAGAGCAGTTTTTTCGCCGCCGCCTTGACCTGATCCAGCGTCACCGCGTTGATGAGGGCGGCGCGGCGCTGCATGTAGTCGATGCCGAGCTTGTCGAGCTGCAATTCGAGCAGCGTCGCGGCGATGGCGCCGGAGGAGTTCAGATTGTTGATGGCATAGGCGCCGATCAAGTATTTCTTGGTCGCCGCCAGTTCCGCTTCGGTCGGCCCCTCCTCGGCCATGCGCTTCACCACGTCGCGCACGACGGCCAAGGTCTCCGCCGCCCGGTCCGCGCGGGTTGCCGTGGTGATGGCCAGGGCGTTGGCGTGCTGGTGGTCGACCAGGTCGGAGCTGGCGCTGTAGGCCAGCCCGCGTTTTTCGCGCACCTCTTCAAACAGCCGCGAGGTGAAGGCGCTGCCGCCGAGTATCTCGTTCATCAGAACCGCGGCGAAGAAATCCGGCGCACTCCGCTTGACGCCGGGATAGGCGAGTTGCAGCGACGTCTGGGGCTGGTCGTAATTGACCTCGAGTTGCTGGTTAAGTTTCGGATCGACATCGGCGACGGGCGCGAGCGCCTGGTGTTGCGGCAGGCCGCCGAAGACCATATCGAGCTTTTTCTTCAACGTCTCGGCATCGATGGCACCGACCACCGCCACATGCAGACCATCGCGAGCGAAGTTCGCCTTGTGAAAAGCGATGAGATCGGCCGGCGTGATCGTGGCGATGCTTTGCCTGGTGCCCTGGTCGGGCCGCGCATAGGGATGGGTGCCGTATAGTGCCTCCAGCCATTTGCGCTGGGCGAGCGTGTCGGGGTCTAGCTCGTTGGCGATGATGCCGGACAGCACTTGCGCGCGGATGCGGTCGATTGGCGCCTGGTCGAAACGCGGCTCTGTGACCGCCAGCCGCAACAGGTCGAACGCCGCGTCGCGCTGCTCGGCCAGCATGCGCATCGAGCCGTAGGTGCCGTCGCGCGCCGCGTCGAAGCTCATCTCGGCTCCGACGTCGTCCAGCTTTATCTGGAAGGACTCGCTGTCAAGATCGCCGGCGCCCTCGTCGAACAGGCCGCTCATCAGATTGGCAAGCCCTTCCTTCCCAGCGGGATCCTGCGTCGTGCCGCCGTCGAAGACGAAGCGGATGGCGACCAGCGGCACGGAATAGTCTTCCACCAGCCAGGCGGTGATGCCCTTTGACGACGTCACCTCCTGGATGTTCATGGCCGCTCGAGCGGAAAGCGCCGGCAGGATGAGGAAGAATAGGGAGAGGAGCAGGGTGAATAGAGGGGTGGCAACGCGCGCGGCTCTCCCTTCTCCCCTTGTGGGAGAAGGTGGATTGGCGCGCAGCGCCAAGACGGTTGAGGGGTGCTGGCCGAAACGATGTCGGTGCCAAGCTGGAACACCCCTCATCCGACCTCGCGGAGCCTGTCCTCGGGCTTGCCGGAGGCAAGACCCGTGGGCGAGGCCACCTTCTCCCACAAGGGGAGAAGGGAAGTCGCGGCTATGCTGATTCCTCATCAAATCAATTCCCCGCCTGTGTCTGCGGCAAGAGATAGCCTGATGTCGAATGGTTGAGATTGAGATAGCGCGCTGCAACGTCCCTGACTTCGTCGGCGGTGACCTTGCGGATGCGGCCCGCCCATTCCTCGACATCCCTGACGCTGCCGCCGGTGGCGAGCGTCGCGCCGTAGATATTGGCCATCGAATCCTGCTTGTCGCGGGCGAAGATCATCGAGCGGACGAAACGGTCCTTGGCCTTCTCCAACTCGCCTGACGTGACGCCGTCCTTGGCGATGCGGGCGACCTCGGCCTCGACCGCCGCCTGGACATCGGCCAGCTTGGCGTCGCCGCGCGGCGCGCCATAGACGGTAAAGTTGGTGGCATCGAGCATGGTGCCCTGGAAGAAGGCGCCGGCCTCGGCGGCGATGCCCTGCTTGACGACAAGCTGCTGGTGGAGCCGGCTGCGGCTACCGCCGCCGAGGATCTCCGCCAGCAAGTCCAGCGCTTCCGCTTCGCCCGGCTTTGCAGTGTGATAGGAGGGGACCACCCATTGCGTCGAAAAGTTCGGCACACTGACACGCGCGTCAGTGAGCGTCACCGTGCGCCTGGTGTTCTGCTCGGGTTCGACCGGACGGATGCGCGGCGGCAGGTCTGGACCACGTGCGATCTTGCCATAGGTCTTTTCGGCCAGCGCCTTGACCACCTCCGGGTCGACATCGCCGGCCACCACCAGCACGGCGTTGTTGGGCGTGTAATATTTGTCGTAGAAAGCCTTGGCGTCGGCGCGGTTCAGCTTCTCCATCTCCTGCATCCAGCCGATCACCGGAATGCGATAGGGCTGGTTCTGCCAGAGGGTGGCGTCGACCTCCTCGCCGAGCACCGCCTGCGGATTGCTGTCGATGCGTGAGCGGCGTTCCTCGAGGATCACGTCCCGCTCGGTGGCGATGACATTGTCGTTGAGGATGAGGTTGCGCATGCGATCAGCCTCGAAATCCATCATCTGCTCGAGCGCCTGCGGCACCACCGTCTCGTAAAACGCGGTGTAGTCATAAGAGGTGAAAGCGTTGTTCGAACCGCCGATCGCGGAGACGGCGCGGTCGAACGCGCCGGCCGCGTGATTGGTCGTCGCCTTGAACATCAGATGCTCGAAGAAATGGGCGATGCCGGACTTGCCCGGCGGCTCATCCGCGCTGCCGATCTTGTACCACACCATATGAGTGACGATCGGCGCCCGGTGATCGGGAATGACGACAACCTCCATGCCGTTATCGAGCAGGAAATTCGTCACCTTGCCGTCGTCCGGCTTGTTGTCGGCCAGCACCGGGCCGGTCATCACGAGAGCCAGCGCCAAGAGCGTCCCGCGCAGCCATTCAGCCTGAGGTGTCATCAATGGCTCCGGTTGTCATGGGCGGGACGATAGGCGGGGATGGCGATACAGGCAAAGTGATTTCTTCGTCATTTTCGCGCGCAAAGGAGGCCGAACTCAGGCGGCTTCAATGAAGCGGATAACCGTCTCGCCATAGCTGCGCTCGTCGACAACCGAAAAGCCCAGCCCTGCCTCGAACGGCGCCGCTGCCGCCTCCTCGACGACGCAGAGCGCGCCGGGGGCGAGCCAGCCGCCGGCCTTGGCCGAGCGCAAGGCACGCTCGCCCAGTCCCTTGCCATAGGGCGGGTCGGCGAACACCAGGCCGAACGCGGCGATCGTGCCCGCGTCGCCCAGAGCCGTAGCGTCGCGACGGAATATCTTGGTACGCCCGGTGAGGCCGAAGGCCTCGACATTGGTGCGGATCAGGCCGCGCCCTTCCGCCGATTCTTCGATGAAGACGCCATAAGATGCGCCGCGTGACAGCGCCTCGAGGCCGAGCGCGCCGGTGCCGGCGAACAGGTCGAGCACGCGCGCGCCGATCAGCCTGTCGGGGAAGCGATGCGCCAGCACGTTGAAGACAGCCTCGCGGGTGCGGTCGGTGGTCGGGCGGATAGCGCTTGAGCGGGGCGTCGCCAGCGGACGCCCGCGAAACTCACCGCCGACGATCCGCATTGCCTCCCCTTGATCCCTTCGGGCCGCTGCGCGGCCGGTCGCCGCCTTTGCCGCTATCACTGCTGCCGGAATTGGGGCGTTCGCCACGCGGCTTGCCGAACGGCTTTGCGCCTCCGGGTTTGGCCGGCTTGCCGTAAGACGGCTTGAACGAGGCCTTGCGTTCCTTGGCTTCGGCCGCCTTGGCGGCATCGGCGTCCGCCCTGCCCTTGCCGATCGGCCGCGCGCCCGGCGCCATCCAGACGTTGGCCTTGCGCTGGCCCGGCGGCTCGATCGGACGCTGCTCGCGTTCGGACTTTTTGCCACCGCCAGTTTTGCCACCAAAGCCGCCCGGCCTCGGGCCGCGATCGCCAAAGCCGCCGCGTTCGGGCCCGCTACGCTCAGATTTGGGGCCACGCTCACCAAAGCTCTTTTCCGGCCCAAAGCTTCTGCCGGGACTTGTCGACAGCTTGCCCAGCGCCTCGTCGCGGCTGCCTTCGCGCCGTTTGCGGTTCTTGATCAATCCGCCTTCGCCGATCGGGCGGCGTTCGCCGTCGCGGGTGAATTTCGGCCGCTCAGGTTCCTCTTCCCGCACCGCTTCGCGCCGCACCGGCCTGTTGGAAAACGGCTTGGTGATGTCAGCGTCGAAATTGGCGCCGGACTCCTCGACCAGGCGTTCGCCGAGCTGGTCGCGCAGCACGCGGCCCTTGATCTCCAGCACATGGCCCTCCGGCAGGTCGTCGAGCTGGAACGGTCCGTAGGAAATGCGGATCAGCCGCGTCACGTCGAGGCCAAGTGAGCCCAGTATATTCCTGACCTCGCGGTTCTTGCCTTCGCGCAGGCCGAGCGTCAGCCAGGCGTTGGTGCCTTGCTCGCGGTCGAGCGTCGCCTCGATGGCCCCATAGAATACTCCGTCGACGGCGATGCCTTCGCGCAAGCCGGCGAGCGCACTTTCCTCGACCTTGCCGTGGACGCGCACGCGGTAGCGCCTGAGCCAGCCGGTCGCCGGCAGTTCGAGCACGCGCGCCAGTCCGCCGTCATTGGTGAGCAGCAGCAGGCCTTCGGTGTTGATGTCGAGCCGGCCGATGGTCATCAGCCGCGGCAGGTCCGCCGGCAGCACCTCGAAGACGGTCTTGCGGCCCTCGGGATCACGGTTGGTGGTGACGACGCCGGCCGGCTTGTGGAACAGGAACAGCCGGGTGCGCTCGATCGGCGGGATCTCCATGCCGTCGAGATGGATGATGTCGCCGGGCATCACATTGAAGGCGGGCGAGGACAGCACTCTTCCATTGACCTTGACGCGGCCGGCCTTGATCAGCTCCTCGGCATCGCGGCGCGAGGCAAGGCCGGCGCGGGCCAGCCGCTTGGCAATGCGCTCACCAGCCTCTTCCGTCGCTTCGGCGGGACGCGGGCGAGGCTTGAAGCCGCCGGCCGATGCCCCTTGGTGCCGATCGCCGGCAAAATCGCGCTTGGGGCGATCATTGATGTCTCCCTTGGGACGGTCGAAGCGCCTTTCGCCGCGCTCGCCTGCGGCAGCTGCCGGCCGGTCACCGCGCGGCGCGTAGGGCTTGCGCGGACCTTCGCGTTTTTCGTAAGGCTTGCCTTCCGGACGCGGCCCTTTGCTGAACGGCCTGTCGCCGGCTTTGAAGTCGCGCGTCGACCGCTCGCCTTCGGCTGCCATCGGCCGGTCGCCGCGTGGCGCATAGGGTTTGCGCGGCCCCTCGCGCTTTTCATAAGGCTTGCCTTCAGGGCGCAGCCCCTTGCTGAACGGCCGGTCGCCACTTTTGAAGTCGCGCTTCGGCCGCTCGCCGTCAGCCTTCATCGGTCGATCGCCGCGCGGGGCGTATGGCTTGCGCGGCCCCTCACGCTTTTCATAGGGCTTGCCTTCAGGCCGCGGCCCCTTGCTGATCGGCCGGTCGCCGCTTTTGAAGTCACGCTTCGGCCGCTCGCCGTCAGCCGCCATCGGTCGATCGCCGCGCGGCGCGTACGGCTTTTTCGCGCCGAAGGACGGCTTACCGCCCTTGCCGGCAGCGGTATCACGACCACGCGGGCCCGACGGTTTCGGGCCGCTCTTGCGGGGACCCTTTTGGCGCGGGAATTTCTTGTCTTTGTCGTCCATGTGGCTTTTGCTCGTTTGCACTACAGCGCCGCGCGTCCGTACGGACGCGCAAAGGACGCTGTAGGACTTTGATTTGGCGCATGATCCCTTCCGAAACCGATTCCGGTTTTCGGGGTCATGCGCTAGATAACAGGATCACGCCTGAGTAGCGAGGAGATAATAGGAATGGAAACCGCTTGAAGCGGCCGGATTTCATGGCGCTGGCGCTGAAAGAGGCCGAAGCCGCCGCCTTGCGCGGCGAAGTGCCGGTCGGCGCGGTCATCGCCAGCGGCGATATGGTCGTTGCCAGTGCCGGCAACCGCACCCGCGAGCTTTCCGACCCCACCGCCCATGCCGAGATGCTGGCGATCCGCGAAGCCTGCCGCAAGCTGTCGAGCGAGCGGCTCACCGGCCACGATCTCTATGTGACGCTGGAGCCCTGCGCCATGTGCGCCGGCGCCATTTCCTTCGCCAGGTTACGCCGGCTTTATTTCGGCGCCGCCGACGAGAAGGGCGGCGCTGTGGTCAACGGCGTGCGCTTCTTCGCCTCACCGACCTGCCACCATGTGCCAGAGGTCTATCCAGGCATGGCCGAAAGCGACGCGGCGCTGCTTCTGAAGGATTTTTTCAGAGAGCGACGCGAACCGTAGCGTCGCCGGATTTCCCTAGCGCCGGCAGCTTACCACGGCAGCCAGTCGAACATGCCGCCGCTCTTGTTCTTGGCGGCCGCTTCCTTCTTGAGGCGGCGTTCTTTCTTGTATTCGTCCTCGCCGAGGTCGTCCACCGGCGCGGTAGCGGCAGCGGCGCGGTATTGCACCGGCGGCTCGCTCAGATATCTGCGGGTGTTCGGATCACCCTGCTTGGCTTCGGCGAGGCGGCGCTTGACCTCGGCGGCGCGGCCCTTGTCCGAATCCGCGGGCGTCCAGGCCGGCGGATGACTGGAAGCCGACTGCGCCATCGCAGCCTTGACCGCCGACGGATCCGTCTGGACGTCATCGACGATCTGCGCCTGGTAGTCCGGATCGTCCTGATGGAGCGTCGCCTCGGCGCGCAGGCGAGCGCGGCGTTGCTCGGGCGATTCCGGCCAATCGGCGCTTGCCGTCGCGATGCTGTCCTGCGGCGGCGGCAGTTCCTTCTGACCCGGCGCCGGCTTCACCAGTTCGGGGCGCGGCTTGTAGTCGATCTTTTCCTTGTTCTTCGGCATGACTGTAAAAGCGCTGGTGAGATCGCCGGCAAGCTGGGCGGAGGCGGTCTTGTCGGTCCCGTAGGTCGGCGAGCCCATGCAGCCGGACAGGGCCAAGCCGGATACGACCAGCGGCGCCAGCAGCGCAACGCGCGCGCAAGTTCTTTCGGTCATGGCAAAAAGTCCCACTCTAGCAGCCTCTCTCACCGGCCAAAGGCCCGGTCCCCCATCGCCTATGCTTCCGACGGAAATCCGGCGACAATTTGTCGGCCGGAGTTTCGCGTGTTTACCTCAACCACTCGTTAAGGGCAACGAGCGGGGGCTGATCAGCCGCCCGCCGTGGCATTTGTGCACCGCCTTATATACGAGCAAGCGCCTTCAATTCATGCAAGACCGCCGCGTCCCGCGCCGAAACGTCGGGGAATTCCTCGTCCTGCCCGACATCGGCCGTGTAGCGCCATGAGCGCGCGCATTTGACCAGGCCCCGGTCCTCGGCCTTCTCAACCACCACGGCGACGCCCTTGACGTCGTCCAGCGTGAAGGCGCCAGAAGGCGCGTTGCCATTCGCAATGACCAGATCGCTGGTGATCGCCATTTCGGCCATGTCGACATCTGATATCGCCGCTTCGAGCGCCGCATCATCGAGCATGACGACCGGCACCGCTTCCAGCGACGAGCCGATGACCTTCTGAGCACGTGCGATCTCCAGCGCGCCGGTGACGACACGGCGGACCTGCCGCACCTTGCGCCATTTTTCCGCCAGCGCCTCGTTCTTCCAGTCGGACGGGATTGGCGGGAACTGGTCGAGATGCACCGAGACGGCGTCCGGATGGCGGTCGAGCCAGGCCTCCTCCATGGTGAAGGGCAGCATCGGCGCCAGCCATTTCACCAGGCAGTCGAACAGATGGCGCACCACCTGCACGGACGCCTTGCGCTTTACGCTGGACGGCGCCTCGCAGTAGAGCGCGTCCTTGCGGATATCGAAATAGAAGGCCGACAGTTCGACCACCATGAAGTCGAGCAGCGTGCGGGTGATGCGCTTGAACTCGAAGGCGTCGTAGCCGGCGCGCACGACTTCATCGAGTTCGGAAAGCCGGTGCAGCATCAGCCGCTCCAGCTCCGGCATCTTGTCCAGCGGCACGTCCTCGCCATCGTCATGGGCAAGCGTGCCCAGCATCCAGCGGATGGTGTTGCGCAGCTTGCGATAGGCGTCGACATTGGTCTGCAGCACATTCTTGCCGAGCCGCTGGTCTTCCCAATAATCAGTCGTCACCACCCATAGCCGCAGGATATCGGCGCCCGACTGCTTGATGACGTCCTGCGGCACCACGGTGTTTCCTAGGGACTTCGACATTTTCCGCCCCTCCTCATCCATGGTGAAACCATGGGTGACGACGGTGTCGTAAGGCGCCCTGCCCCTGGTGCCGCAGCTTTCAAGCAGCGAGGAGTGGAACCAGCCGCGATGCTGGTCGGACCCTTCGAGATAGACGTCGGCCGGCCATTTCAGGTCAGGACGGTCCTCCAGTGTGAAGACATGGGTCGAGCCGGAATCGAACCAGACGTCGAGGATGTCCATCACCTGCTGCCATTTCGAGGCATCGTGGTTGCCGAGGAAACGCTCCTTGGCGCCGGCCGCAAACCAGGCGTCGGCGCCTTCCTTCTCGAAGGCGTCCATGATGCGCTGGTTGACCGCCTCGTCGCGCAGGACATTGCCGTCGGCATCGGCGAAGACGGCGATCGGCACGCCCCAGGCGCGCTGGCGCGACAGCACCCAATCGGGGCGCTCCTCGATCATGGCGCGGATGCGGTTCTGGCCGGCGGCCGGCACGAAGCGGGTGTCGTCGATGGCCTTCAAGGCACGGCTGCGCAGCGTCGTGCCGTCGCCGAGCTCCTTGTCCATGTAGACGAACCATTGCGGCGTGTTGCGGAAGATGATCGGCTTCTTCGACCGCCACGAATGCGGATAGGAATGCTTCAGCCGGCCGCGCGCGAACAGCGCGTTGCGCTTGATCAGCTCGTCGATGACCGCCTGATTGGCATTGCCCTTCTTGCCGTTGTCGTCGATGACGCGCGCGGCACCGCCCTCGCGGTCCGGACCGAAGCCCGGCGCGTCCTTGGTGAAGAAGCCGGCGTCGTCGACAGGGAACGGGATCGCCGTGTCGATGCCGCGTTGGCGCAGTTCCGATGCAGCGTCCGTCCAGGCATCGAAGTCCTCGCGGCCGTGACTGGGCGAGGTGTGAACGAAGCCGGTGCCGGCATCGTCGGTGACGTGGTCGCCGGCGAGCATTGGGACAGGGAATTCGTAGCCGCCATTCAAATCGTTGAAGGGATGAGAAAGTGTAAGGCTTCCAAGCTCTTCGGCCGAAATGCTACGGAAGCGTTTCATCGTCACTTTGGCTTTGGCCGCAGCCTCGTCCGCCAACGCGTCGGCAAAGATCAGCTTTTCGCCAGGCTGCGGGCCGAAAGCATTCTCGGCCGCAGTGACCTCGTAGAGGCCATAGTTGATGCGTGGCGAATAGTTTACGGCGCGGTTGCCGGGTATGGTCCACGGCGTGGTCGTCCAGATGACGACATGGGCCTCCAGCAAGTCCAGTGACGTCTGCGTCAGCTTTGGATCCAAGGCCGGCTGCCCATCTTCAACGTTGGTGACCTGACGAGCGAGGCTGACGACCGGAAACTTCGCCCAGATCGTGTCGCTCTCATAGTCCTGGTATTCGACCTCAGCTTCGGCCAGTGCGGTGCGCTCGACAACGCTCCACATCACCGGCTTGGAGCCGCGATAGAGCTGGCCCGACATGGCGAATTTCAACAGTTCGCCGGCGATGCGCGCCTCGGCATGGAACGCCATCGTCGTATAGGGATTGTCGAAGTCGCCGACGACGCCGAGCCGCTGGAACTCGCCGCCCTGCACCTTGATCCAGTGCGCGGCGAACTCGCGGCATTCCTTGCGGAACTCGTTGACCGGGACCTCGTCCTTGTTCTTGCCCTTGGCGCGGTATTGCTCCTCGATTTTCCATTCGATCGGCAGGCCGTGGCAATCCCAGCCGGGCACATAGTTCGAGTCGTAGCCGCGCATCTGGAACGAGCGGGTGATGACGTCCTTGAGGATCTTATTCAGCGCATGGCCGATATGGATGTTGCCGTTGGCGTAGGGCGGGCCGTCATGCAGCACGTATTTTTCGCGGCCGGCGGCGTTGTCGCGCAGCTTGCGGTAAAGGTCCATGTCCTGCCAGCGCTTGACCAGCAGCGGTTCCTTCTCGGGCAAGCCGGCGCGCATCGGGAAATCCGTCTGCGGCAGATAAAGCGTTTTGGAATAGTCGATCGTTTCAACAGTGTCGGTCATTGGGGTGTCGGTCATTGGTCTGCCATATGCATTGCCCGGCAAAAGAGCCCGGGCGTTGAACTATCATGATCTGGAAAAAGCGCGAGAGGCCGCGCGCAAAATTCCCGGCGGCTCCGGCGGCGCTCAAGCCGTCCGGAACACCGGGCTCGTAATTCGTATCGCAATCGCGAGAGGGCGCGAAACGCTCGACATGGCTGGGCTTTTAACCGAGACAGGCGATATTGAAAAGCCCGAACTCTCGGTGCCTTCCTTGCAGCTAGTGACGTCATAATGCATCCGGCCGATACGCGATTGCCGGCTAAAGCACTCACATCGAGAAATCGAAGCGATAGGTCGTCGATACGCCGATCATGAACTGATCTCTGGAGCCGCGCTCCTTGACCAGGCTGGAATCGGCCGCCGGGCCCATCAGCCGTGAATATTCGCCGAACAGGCTGGCCGTCATCGGCTCGGTCACTTTCCAGGTCACCGCGCCGCCGAGGCCCGCCGACTTCACGCCGCCGCCCGGACGGTATTGGCTGAGGCCCGAAGCCACGGCTTCCTCGGCGTTGACGCCGTAATAGGCATCGAAATAGTCTGATGAAGCGAAGGAAACGCGCGGTCCGCCCGAGATCCTGACGTCCGGCGTCACATCATAGAAGGCGTCGGCGGCGATATCGGCGACAAAGCCGCTATGGGCGCGAATACCGTGCCGCAGTTCGGCACGCGCGCGCAACCAGTCCAAAGGATAGAATTCGAAGAAGCCGCCGGCCTCACCGCCCCAGCGCACCGGCTCAAGGCCTTTCAGCTCGTCGGCGTCGCCGCCATCGCGCGAAAACAGGATTTTTCCGGTCAGGCCGGCGCGAAGGCCGCCGTCGTCGATCAATCCCAGCGAAATGTTGTCGTTGCGCGAGGTGAAGCGGGCCGCAGGACCGGCCTTGCCGAGCGAGATGATCGGCTGGGCGCTGAGCAGGTACTTCTTGCCGCCCTCAAAATTCGGCGCGACCATGCCGGTGGCGCCGACCGTCAGATACCAGTCGCCGGACAGCCAGCCAAAAGCGCCCTCGCCGGCTTCGGCGGCACCGGGCGCGCACAGCACGAAGCTGGCCAAGACCACCTGAAACACCCTGACAGAACGCATCGTCACTCCATACGCACGAAACGCCGGCGGGAACAACCGGCCTGGCCAAGAGCCATGGCGCCGGTTCAGTAAACTTTGATTTAAATTCGAAACGCTGCCTCGCTTTTTTGGCGTGCGTCCGGTGCAAGCTGCTCGCTGGACGGGCAAGGCCTTCGGCGCTACCCTCCAAACCGGCATGATGCCAGGCGACCTCGATGGAGATGGCGGCAATGACCCTGCAAGGCGATGCTTTAAAGGATGCGATTGGTCAGACGCGAGCGAAATGGGGATGGTTCTTCGGGCTTGGCGTGCTGCTGCTGATCCTCGGCGGCATCGCATTCGGCAATCTGTTCATCGCCACGGTCGCCTCGGTCTATGTTGTCGGCTGGCTGATGCTGATGGCCGGAATCATCGAGATCATGCACGCCTTCGGTGTGAAGACATGGAGCCGGTTCTTCTACTGGCTGCTCAGCGGCCTTCTCTATGCAGTCGCCGGGTTCTTCGCCTTCTATAATCCGCTGCTGGCGTCGGCGGTGCTGACCTTCCTGCTGGCGGTCGCCCTTCTCGCCTCTGGCGTGCTCAGGGCCTGGGTCGGGTACAAGCACAGACCGGAAAAAGGCTGGGGCTGGCTGGTGGCGGCCGGCGTCATCAGCGCGCTGGCAGGCCTGGTCATCGCTATGGGCTGGCCAGTCAACAGCGTATGGGTGCTGGGGCTGTTTCTCGCCGTCGACCTGATCTTCCAGGGCTGGGCCTTCATTGCGGTCGGCCTGGCGCTAAAAAAATAGGTCCTTGTTTAGCATGATCTTGTCCGAAAACCGGTTCCCACTTTTCGGGATCATGCTTTAGAAAGCAATGCCCGCGTCGAGATCGGAAAGCGGGCGGACGCCGGCAAGCAGCGCCCTCGCCTCGACCTCATCGCGCTTCATCTGCGCGACCAGCGCGTCGAGCCCGTCGAACTTCACCTCGGCGCGCAGGAAACCAAAGAAGGACACAGCGCATATCTCGCCGTAGAGATCGCCGGAGAAGTCGAAGACGAAGGTTTCCAGAAGCGGCGCGCCGTTGTCATCGACGGTCGGGCGGCGGCCGAAGCTGGCAACACCATCATGAAGCGTGCCGTCGGCGCGACGGAAGCGGACGGCATAAATCCCTTCCTTCAGAGTGGCTTCCGGCGAAAGCCTCATATTGGCGGTTGGAAAGCCGAGCGTCCGGCCAAGCTGCTGGCCGCCGATCACCTCGCTCTCGACCGTGAAGCGGTAGCCGAGCAGGCCGGCTGCCGCGGCCACCGCGCCTTCGCACAGCAGCGCGCGGATCCGGCTCGACGACACCACCTCGGCGCCCTCGTCGCGAAACGCGTCAACCAGGGTGACGCCGAAGCCGTGGCGTTCGCCGGCCGCCATCAGATAGGCCGGGCCGCCTTGCCTGTCCTTGCCGAAGTGGAAGTCGAAGCCGGTCACCGCGTGACTGATGCCGAGGTTCCTGTCCAGCACGTCGGTCACGAACGCTTCCGCCGACAATGCGGCGAAGTCGCGCGTGAACGGCTGTTCGACGAGTGCGGCAAAGCCTAGATACGATAACAGCCGTGCTTTCATCGGCGGCGGCGTCAGCACGAACAGCGGTATCTCAGGCCGGAACACCTTTCTCGGATGCGGCTCGAAGGTCAGCACCAGTGCTGGCACGCCGCGCCGGCGGGCCTCGGCAAGCGCGCGCTCGAGCACCGCCTGGTGGCCGCGGTGCACACCGTCGAAATTGCCGATCGCCACCACGCCACCCCGCAAATGGGCCGGCAGCGGCGAGATTGCAGAAAGGCGTTCGAAGGCTTCCGTCATCGAGCGACCCTACTGCAGTCTCGGAATGACCGCGACCGGCCGGTAGCCGTGCCTTTCCAGAAAGGCAATTAGCCTGGCCGGATCCGGTTGTAGCGGATCGCCGTAGTCGCGGGCATGGATGCCGCCCGACACGTAGAGCACGTCGAAGCCGTTGTCGGCAGCACCCTTGATGTCGGTCATCATGCCGTCGCCGATTGCCAGCACGTCCGAGCGCTCGACCGTGCGGCCGAGCAGGTCGGAGATCTCCTTCATCGCGACATCATAGACCGGGGCATAAGGTTTTCCGGCGATCAGCGTCCGCCCGCCGAGCTGGGCATAGTCGCGAGCCAAGGCCCCGGCGCACCAGATCATCCGCTCGCCGCGCTCGACCACGATGTCGGGATTGGCGCAGATGAAGGGCAGGTTCCTGGCGCGTAGCCGCCGCAGAAGATCGGCGTAGTCCTCCGGCTTCTCGAGTTCGTCGTCGAACAGCCCGGTGCAGACCACGCCGGATGCCTCGAACTCCTCGACCAGCTCGACATCAAGCCCGTCATAGAGCGTAAAGTCGCGGTCGGCGCCGATATGAAAGATCTTTCGCGGGCCCTCGATGATCAGGTCGCGGGTCACATCGCCGGAGGTGACGACACGGTCGTAGGCCGCCGAGGGAACGCCGATCGCTTTCATCTGCGCCACCACATCGGCGCTGCGGCGTGGCGAATTGGTGATCAGAACCACAGGTATCTTCGCTTCGCGTGCGGTGGCCAGCGCCAGAGCCGCGGCCGGAAAATGCCGTTCGCCATTGTGGACCACACCCCAGACATCGCACAGGATGGCAGAATAGGCTGCCGACAAATCCGCGAGCGAGCCGATGATATCGGGCGAATCCGCCATATCGTTTCCACATGATGGTTGCGAGCGCCGCCGCCGACGATCCGCAGCGACTGGACCGCATTAACCGAAGCTCTTCACCCTGTCACCAGCTTTCGCCGCGTTTCAGCATCGCCGCCCAGCATCGCGCTCGACCTGTCGACCACCGATGCCGGCGATAAGAAAGCGCTCGACGCGCTGAAGGCATGCTCGTCGGACTCGCGCTTCCGCATGGATCCCACTGATCCGACCAAACCGGCCAAGCTGTTCTGGAACGCGACCGGGGCGACGCTGTCGGACAATTTCAAGGAAATCGCCAACGAATTGTCGAACCTGCGCATCGTCGGCTGACATGTAAGCGGCGACGCGACGGGCTGGCGCAATGGCTTGCGCTGTCATGCTCTTGCGCGTGGGGACTGGCGAGGGCACATGGGCGCGTTCGCCTGACCGTGCACATCGGATGGAGACCATCGGGAGGCGCGCAGTCTTGCCACTGGAGATGCGCCGTGCCTGACGCCGCCAACCATCTCGCCTTCGCGCTGGTCTGCCTCGGCATGGTGCTGACGCCTGGCCCGAATATGATCTATCTGATCTCGCGATCGCTGTCACAGGGGCCGAAGGCCGGCCTGATCTCGCTCGGTGGGGTGGCGCTCGGCTTTGTCTTCTACGTGTTGTCGGCGGCATTCGGCATCACCGCGCTGCTGCTTGCCGTGCCTTACGCCTATGATGCGCTGCGCTTTGCCGGCGCGCTCTACCTTTTGTGGCTTGCCTGGCAAGCGGTGAGGCCAGGCGGACGCTCGCCGTTCCAGGTCCGGGAACTGCCGAAGGACAGGCCGCGCAAATTGTTCGCCATGGGCCTGATGACCAATCTGCTCAACCCGAAGGTGGCGGTGCTTTATCTTTCGCTGCTGCCGCAGTTCATCAGCCCCGGCAAGGGCCACGTGCTTTCGCAGCTTCTGGTGCTCGGCACCACGCAGATTGCGATCAGCCTCACCGTCAACGCGATCATCGCGGTTACGGCCGGCTCGATCGCCGTCTTCCTCGCCGGCCGACCGCTATGGCTGGTGATCCAGCGTTGGATGATGGGCACGGTGCTGACCGCACTGGCCCTGAAGATGGCAACCGACGCGCAGCGTTAACTAAGAGCATCGGACCCAGAAGTGGGTACCGGTTTTGGGAGAATCCGATGCTCAAACGAAAAGATAGAGCGGCGGCACCGCCGCCGTAGCCTACATCGGCCGCCGGTCCTGCTGCGCCCGCTCGGGTTCGACCACCCTGCGATAGAGGTGCCACGTCGCATGGCCAAGCACGGGCATGACGACGGCGAGCCCGGCAAACAGCGGGATCGAGCCGATGACCAGCAGCACGGCCACCATGAGGCCCCACAGCGCCATCTGCAGCGGATTTGTCATCACCGCCCGTGCCGATGTCTCGATTGCCGAGACCGCGCCGACATCGCGGTCGAGCAGCAGCGGGAAAGCGACGACGGTCGTCGCCAGCACGATCGCGGCGAAGACGAAGCCAGCCGAATTGCCGAGTAGGATCAGCATCCAGCCTTTGGGCGTTGTCAGCACCTCGCGCAAAAAGCCGCCGATCGAGGCGGGCGGCTGATTGCCGAACAGGCCGATGTAGATCGATTGCGCGGTGTACAGCCAGAGCAGGAACAGTGCCACCAGCATGACGCCGATGACTGCGATCGCCGGCAGCGCCGGCGAGTGGCGCACGTCGAGCGCGTGCCACCAGGACGTGTCCATGCCGAGCTCGCGGCGGCGGCTGATCTCGTAGAGGCCGATCGCGGCGAAGGGTCCAAGCAGGGCGAAGCCGGACATCAGCGGATAAAGGAGCTGGATGGCGTTGGAGCCGGATGTCGTCCACTGCGCCAGGATCAATCCGACCACCGGATAGATCAGGCACAAGAACACGTAATGCGATGGCTTTGCCCAGAAATCCTCGACGCCGAGCCGCAGCACATCCATCAGGTCTGCCGTGGTGATGCGGCGCACCCTGGGCTGCACGTGCATTCCACGCGCGTCCGACATGACATGAAAGCTGGCCATAACCATTCTCCCGTGTGTCGGGGCGGCCACCGCCGGGATGGCCGCCCGTAGCTGCCATTCAAAAGCGATGGCATGATAGCCGAATTCGATGTGCTTGTCGCGAATCGGGTGGTGTCGGGGCAAGCGCCGCGCGGCACAGGGCGCGTCCGTGCCGCGCGGCTGGCGTGTGCCAGTGGTGAAAGTCTGACACTTGGTACCGGTGGATGGCAAGAAACCGCCCATAGCCGGGTGCAATGGCTTTTCCAGACTACAACAGTATAGTGCTCGAAACTGGCGGGGTGGTGCGATGTCGACCATACTTGTGACTGGGGCAACGGGTGGGATCGGGAAGGCAATTTGCGAACGGCTTGCGGCCGGTGGCGCGCGGCTGATGGTGGCGGCCCGCAATCAGGTGCGGCTTGAGTCGCTGGTTTCGACCTTGCCTGCACCAGCCGACGGTTCGCATGAAGCTATACCTGTTGATATGGCATCGGAAGCCGCGTTGGGCGAGTTTGATCGACACCTCGCCACGTCGGGCCTCAAGCTTGATGGGGTCGTTCTTATGCCGCCCCAACCGCATTCGTCCGCTGACCCTATGCCCGAGCCGGAGGTCTGGCGAACGCTGTTTCAGACAAGCTTCGTTGGGCCGTTGTCCCTGTTGAAGTCGGCAATCGCTCGGATGGAACCGGCCCCTGAAGCAGGCCGACGCTGCAAGGTCGTAATCATTTCCGGCATTTCTTCGGCTCAGGTTCTTAGCCACTACGCCACCGCCAACGTCATCCGCACCGCTTGGCTTGGAGAAGCGAAGACGCTTGCCTTTGCGCTAGGCGAAAGAGGTATTCATGTGAACACTCTTTCACTCGGTGGCACGCTGTCGCCCTGGTATCGGGATGCAATTGGCAGGCGAGCGCAGGACGCCGGCGTGACGTTTGAAGAAAGGATTGCGGTCGAGACCGACAACATTCCACTCAAAAAGTATGGGACGCCGTCTGAAGTTGCCGTCGTCGTCGAGGGCTTGTTGTCGCCCCTCACTGATCACATGACAGGCCTGAACATTCTACACGATGGCGGATTCACTCGGGCTTATTGAGGACGCCCTGGGCGCGATTGCGGGGCTGACCTTCCATCCTGTCCGTGATTGCCTGATTGGCGGTCTTTCAGCCTGAGCTGCCCCACACGTCGGGTACCAAGTGTCAGGCTTTTACCACTAGTCTAGGCACCAAATCGTTCAATCACCTCGGCCAGCGGAATGTGGCCAAGGCAGACACCTGAACCCGCCGGCTTTTCGCCATCCTCGATGGCCTGCACATACCGCACGTCCGGATCGCTTTCGATCCGGCGGCGCAACGCCGCCAGCTTGGGGTAGGCGGCGCCGTCGACCGCCTTGTGGAACTCCGCCCAGCGTGCCACGCCAATCAGCGTGGTATCCGCCAGCGTCAGGCGATCGCCGACCAGAAAGTCCGTGTCGACGATCATCGCCTCAAGCCGGTCATGGCGTTCGGCAACGGCCTTGCGGCCAAAGTCGCGCAAGGTCGCCAGCAGGACCGGCTCGGCCGATTCCATTTCATATGCAGCCCAGAGCGGGGTGAAAGCGGCGGTGAAACCGGTGTTCACGAAAGCCATCAGCTGATGCATCCGGTCCGCTTCCGGCGAGCGAGGATCGAAGCTGATGCGACCTTGCGTGTCGCGGGCTTCGAGCCAAGCGGCAATCGCCATGGTCTCGGTGAGCACTCTGCCTTCGTCCGTGATCAACACCGGCGTTTCCTGACGGCCGTTGATGCTGGCATAGGCGTCGTTCTTCATTTCGGTGAGCATGTCGACGCGACACAGGCGGTAAGGCTGTCCGAGGCGTTCAAAAGCAGCGACAAGCCCCATCGAACTTCCCGCCGGGACGCCGTAAAGGAGGATAGGTTCCATTTCTTTGTCTCTTCCATGTTTAGGGATCACGCTGCGCAGCGAAGCTTGACCCTAAACGCTGGTCGTCCCATGTAAATTACGCACTATTCTGTAACCAGGGACCCGCCATGAAAGATGTCGTCTCACGCTGCCCGATCGAAGAGACCATGCGTGTGCTCAGCGGTCGCTGGCCCACCTTGCTGCTCTACTATCTCAAGGACGGGACCAAGCGCTTCAGCGACCTGAGGCGTGACAACCCGACCGTGTCGCACCGCATTCTGGCGCTGGAACTGCGCAAGCTGGAGGAAGCCGGGATCGTGCGGCGAACGGCGCACCCCGGCTATCCGCTACGCGTGGACTACGACCTCACAGCGCCCGGCCTCAAGCTTGTGCCGCTCATCGACGCCCTGGGCGACTGGTGGGAAGATACCGAGGACGATCGGGCCGGCCGGGTCTCATCAACGGCGGAAACCAAGCTCGTCAAGGCGGCCTGACCAGTGGTGAAAACCTGAGGCCTGGTACCGAGGCTGGACAACCGCTTTGGGTCGGACCTGCCGTCCGGGTCTATTATCGGATGCGCGGGTAGCGCCAGAAGCCGTCATTGCCGGGGAGATACTCCAGCCGAATTGATAGCACCGAGTTTACGCCTCCATGATTGGGGGTTTGAAGATCTGATCGTACGTTTCCACGGCGACAAGCACGATGCCGAGAAGATTCCGCAACGGCTGGCGGTGGCGATTGCGTGTGAAATTCCGTCGTGACAAACCAAGCCCGCCGGCGCCCGATGGAAAGCGCTTGAAAGAGCCGAGCGCGCTCAAGAAACCGCCAGCGCAGAAAGGTTTCATCCTTACCAAAGCCAAACCCATTGATCGCGCAATATCGGACGAGAAGAACGGGTGCAGTCCTGCATGAAAGCCCGGCCAGCTCGCGCTATTGCCCTGCAGATGCCGGATCAGCGAATTGTCCCCGCGATACATCCATGCACGAGCCCGATCAACGGAGCCCATATAGTCGGTCATCCGGCTTGCCTGCCGCGACGCGGGCGGGGCGTGAGGAAGTTCACCTCAAATTGCTCTTCGGAAACAGCACGCGATCGGGTTTTGCATTCATTCGCGCCAGCATTTCCTTGATCAAGCGTGTTTTGGTGCGCCCCGCTTCCTTCGGCGGCACGAGGTAACGCACGATGGCCTCGAGCCAGGTGTTTTCACTGACGCGAAAATGAACCACGGGATGCTCCTTCACTTCGAGTTCGTCCACCGGCGTTTGCGACAGGATGTGCTTATAGACCTTCACCTTCTGGCTCATGATGTCGCCGATCTGCTCGTCAACGACCTCCCTCATGGTCTTCGCTACGAATTCCAGATCGCTTTCATAAGCGAGCTGGAACTTGATTTCGTTCCAGACATAGGGAAACAGCGGCCAGGAATAGTTGAAGACCGGCGTGTCAAACACGGTGGAGTTCGGAAACTTGATAACGCGTCCGCTTGGATGATCGGTCCAAAGATGTTCGCCGCCGAATTCCCATAACGTCGTGTCGAGATAGCTGACATCAATGACATCGCCATGGGCATCGCCGATGCGAATGCGGTCGCCAACGCGATAAGGCGCCCTGGCCAGAATATAAATCCACGCGATGAAACTGGAGATCGGCATTTGCAGCGCAAAGCCGAGAATCAGTGAAATCAGGCCGAGTGAAACAACCGCAGCGTACCAGTTCACAAATAAGACCGAAATGGCCACGAAGACGATGGCGACGACGACGACCAATCGAAAAATACGTTGCAGGTTGAAACGCGAAACACGATTGGGAATTCGGCCAATGAGAAAGACTTCGATAACATTCGCAACGGTCAGCATAACGAAAATGAGAAGGCCGCCCCTGACGTAGTTCAGCACGCGAACGCGCAAAGGCGCATCAAGCCATTCCAGGCGCCAATTGATCAGGACTTGGATGCCAAAAAGCAGCAAGGCGGCGGCAGCGAAACCAACCGTCCACCAGACATCTTGCTTGCGAAGGCTGAAGCGGAATTTTTCCTCGGGCTTTTTCGCCTTCTGTTCCAAAGTTTCTGGATCAGCAGTCTGTTGCGCGGCCCGTTCGAGTCGGGAAAGGTTCTCCTGTTCCTTGGCGCTCGGTTCCATGGGTTCACCTCCCGATGTGGCCATCAAGACCCAGCCAGTGCCTTCTCGTTCCTCGACGGCGGCATTCCGGCAAACGACCCGATATCAGTCGCTGACCGGTTCCTTGCCGGTCCCCGAAAGCTGGCCTTCATTCCGGCGGCCCCGTCCTTGGTGAAATAGGGCGGCAAGCAGAAAGATGCGACGGCGCCGCCATATTCGGCAAATGCCTTATAGCCCGATCCGAAATTAAGTTGAGTTTGGTATCAGCAGCTCCCCGATAGCTCACCGGTAGCGATCTCGAGTGTTATCGAGCGCCCTTGGCCGCCGGCGCTACAGAGGGTGACGATATCTTTTGAGATTCCGTCCGCGCTGATGCCCTGTATCGATCGACGATGACGGCTGATCCTCGCCCGGGCGATAGACGATCCCGCGCTTTCGGATGAACTTCTGGAACAGACGCGCGCCTGGATCGATGCCGGGATCAGCCAAGTGTCTGCCGGCTAGCGGTCTGCGGCAGGAGTGCTCTTATCGAGAGCAATGCGGCTATCGGCGGTGGTTGGGTGACTATCTTGGAGAGTACCGCGCCGTAGCGTGCAGTCAGCAGGGTTCGCGGACGGCTAAGGGCTCAGTGAGCGAGATTTTTGAGCGCCTGCCCGGCAAAAGCCATGATCACCGCTAGTCAGTCGGGCATGACCGTTGCCCAAATGGAAGATTCCGATGCCCGATCAAACTTTAACAGGCGAATGCTATTTAGAGCTGCCGGCCTTGCTGCACTGGCCGGGCTCGCTGCCTGCGCCACTGTGCTGCCCACTGGCGAAGGCGCCGGGGTCTCCGCCTCCGCCGTCGGCACACTGGCGGGCATCCGTGCCTCAGCCGGCCTCGGGCCGCTTGTCCCCGACCCTCAGCTCGAACAGGCAGCCCTGCAGCAGTCCGGCTATATGGCGCGCGGCGGCCGCATGACCCATACCACAGGCTGGGGCAAGGGATTCGCCTCGCGCGTCAAGGGCAACGGCATTAGCGGTGCTGCCGCCGAAAATATCGCTGAGGGCCGTTTCGATCAGCAGAAGCTGTTCGACATCTGGATGCATTCGGCCGGCCACCGCCGCAACATGCTCGACCCGCGCTTTACCCGCTTCGGTCTGGCCTATGTGCGGGACGGCCGCGACAGCGCGCTGCGCTATTGGAGCCTGGTTCTGGGCAGATAGAGGCTCGGGAAACAGGCGGTGTAACTGGCACGCCGGCCGCAGCCGTCATCCATATGCGCGGCGCGCGCTGCCATCGGCGGCGGAGATCATCAGGGATCTGCTGGCCGTCAATCCTTGTGGCGGAGCAATTCCTCGATGTCGCTGGCCGAAACCGGTTTGCTGAAATGATAGCCCTGCATTTCATCGCAGTTGTTCTTGCGCAAGAAGGCCACCTGATCGTCTGTTTCGACGCCCTCGGCAATGACCCTCAGATGGAGCTTTTGACCCAATGAAATCACGGCGCTGGCGACAGCCTGATCGTTCTCGTCGGCGGCGAGATCGTTGATGAAAGACTTGTCGATCTTCAGCCGCGCGACCGGAAACGTCTTGAGCGCACTGAGGCTGGAATAGCCCGTTCCGAAATCGTCGATCGAGATCTGAACGCCCAGGCTTTGCAGTTCGTTCATGGTCGCGACCGCCAGGTCGATATCCTGCATGATGAGGCTTTCGGTCACCTCCAGCTCGAGATATCCAGCCTCCAGACCGCTTTCCGTGAGCGCGTTGACGACACGGCTGATCAGGTTCCTTTCCCTGAATTGCCGTGCCGACACATTCACGCAGACAGTCATCGGCGGCAGGCCCGCGTCCTGCCAGGCCTTGGCCTGCCGACAGGCTTCGTGCAGCACCCAGTCGCCGATCGGCACGATCAAGCCTGTCTCCTCGGCCGTCGGAATAAAGGCGGTCGGCGGTATCGTACCCCGCGTCGGATGATTCCAGCGTACCAGCGCTTCGACGGCGAAGACCTGCCCCGACCGAAGATCGACTTGCGGCTGGTAGACAAGGGTGAATTCCGAACGGACCAGCGCGTTTCGCAATTCCTCCTGAAGCACGAATTTTTCGTGCGCCGTGGTGTTGAATTCGGGAGCATAGAACTGGAAATTGTCGCGGCCGAACTCCTTCGCGCGATACATGGCTGCATCGGCGTTGGCCAGCAGCGCGTCCGGGTTCGTCCCATCCTTCGGATAGCTTGCGATGCCGATACTGGCCGTCGCCCTCAGCCGATGCGCTCCGAGTCGAACCGGCTCCGCGATCGCCATTCGGATTTTTTGCAGGGTCTCGGCGATGAGATCGACGTTCGTCGGCTGGTCGAACAGAACGATGACAAATTCGTCGCCGCCAAGCCGCACGACGGTATCGGTCGCCCTTACGCATTCGACCATGCGGGCGGCAACGGTCTTCAGGAGCTCGTCCCCGGCATTGTGGCCAAGCGTGTCGTTGACGAGTTTGAAATTGTCCAGATCGATGAACACCACCGTCACCCAGCGATCGTATCGCTGCGCGTACAGAATCGCTTGTGAAAGCCGGTCCTCGAGCAAGGCGCGATTGGGAAGTCCGGTCAGCGCATCATGGTTGGCCATGAAGTGGATCCGATCTTCGGCCAGTTTGCGCTCAATGGCGATCCCGGCGATGCGCGTCGTGAAATCGATGAGCCGGGTCTCGGCGTCGGTCGGTTCGCGCACCGTCATCGAATACATCGCAAAGACGCCCAGCACAGCGCCCTGATGCGACAGGATCGGGGTCGACCAGCACGAACGATAGCCATGCGCCGCCGCCAGTTCGCGATAATCCTCCCATAGCGGATCCTGCATGATGTCGGCGACGATGACCGGCTCGCGCCGGTGGGCGGCGGTTCCGCAGGATCCCACCTTGGGACCGGTGGCAACCCCGTCGATGGCGCTCGTATAGTCTTTCGACAGGCTCGGCGCGGCGCCGTGGTGCAAATGGCCGCCATCCTTGTCGAGCAACAGGACGGAGCCGAATATCCCCGTCAACTGGGACTCGACGAGGCGCATGAGGCGGTCGAGCACGTCTTCGAGCGGAGCGCTCGTCGCGATCATTTCCAGTATATGCGCCTGCCCGTCTCGAAGGACGTCCGCCTGCTTGCGGGCAGTGATGTCGCGGGCGATGCCAACCAGACCGAAGATATCATTTTGAACATTGCGCAACGGCACCTTCGTCGACGAGAACCATTTGCCGGCGCCTGACGCATCGACCACAAATTCTTCCTCGTCGATCATCGGCCGCCCGGTGCGCAGCACGTCCTGCTCGATGGCGCGAAATCGCTGCGCAAGCTCCGGGGCATGGAGGTCGAAATCGGTCAAGCCGATCATGTCGCTGGCCTTGTCCTTGCCGCTGTCGGACGCAATGGCCCTGTTGACCACAACGAAGCGGCTTTCGGTGTCCTTGACCCACATGTAATCGGGCACCCAGTCGATCAGCGTTTGCAGCGAGATACGCTCGTCGACGATCAGGCGATTGGCGGTGAGTTCCGTAACGTCGTCATGCGTGGCGACCCAGCCGCCGTCGGGCATCGGCTGATGACGGATCTGAATTGTCCGGCCGTCGGCGAGTTCGGCGGCCCAGTTTCTCGAAGCCGTGCCCGAATTGACCGCCCGGGCCATTGCGAGATAGGCATCGGTA
>NZ_RZSU01000085.1:0-28547 GCF_003997585.1 Mesorhizobium sp. M5C.F.Cr.IN.023.01.1.1
GTGACAACGAGTTGGGTGTGTTCGCGCACCTCCTCGATCGCCACCGGCTTCGGCAGCAGCGCCAGCGGGTGGCCTGGCGCGGCGGCCAGAACCATCGACATGAAGCCGATGCGCACAAGGTGGACGTCGACCTCGCCCAGCAGGCCGCCAACACCGAGATCGGCTTGCCCGCTGACGACATGATCGGGGATCAGGCCGAGCGTGCCGATATGGAGGCGCAGCATCACGGTCGGAAACTGAGCCTCGAACGCCTTCAGCACCCGCACCAGCACCGGTGAGGGCAGTGCCGCATCGACCGACAGCGCCACTTCGGCCTCCAGCCCCTGATGGTAGCCGTCGACGCGCGAGCGGATGCGCTGCAGCACACCGGTCATGCGTCGCGCGTCCTCCAGCATCGCCCGGCCGATCTCGGTCAGTTGCGGCTCGCGCGTACCCTCGCGCTCGAACAGCTTCATCCCGAGCTGCGCCTCGAGATTGGCGATGGCATAGCTGATGACCGATTGCGCCCGGTTGAGCTTGCGGCCGGCGGCGGAGAAACTGCCGGTATCGGCCACCGTAACCAGGATCTGCAGTTGGTCGAGTGTTGGGTTGGGGTGCATGCGCTTTTCCATCTAATTTCTGGATGGATCATATAGAAAATATCCCAGTTTTTCAAATGGGTCGGTGAGCCCATATCTAGCGGGACAATTCATCCAACCCTGGAGCCCGCCATGTCCATTCTTCTTGTCATCTCGAGCCCGCGTGGCAACGCCTCGCACTCGACCCGCATCGCCACCGAATTGGCCGAGAAGCTCGTTGCCGTCGATCCTTCGGCCAAGCTTGTCGTGCGTGACCTCGTTGCCAACCCGCTGCCGCACATCGATCCGGACTATTCAGCCGGCATCTATACGCCGGCTGAATCCCGTACCCCGCGCCAGGCCGAGGTCGTCGGCGTGTCCGACGCCGTGCTCGACGAGCTGTTCGCCGCCGACACCATCATCCTGGCCACCGGCTTCATCAATTTCGGCATCTCGTCGACCCTGAAGTCCTGGGTCGATCACGTCGCCCGCTCCGGCAGGACTTTTGCCTATGGCGAGAATGGCCCGAAGGGCCTGGTCACCGGCAAGAAGGTCTACATCGTCCTCGCCTCGGGCGGCATCTATTCGGAAGGCGCTGCCGTGCAGATGGACCACGCCATCCCTTATCTGCGCAGCGTGCTTGGCTTCATCGGCATGACCGACGTCGAAGTCATCCGCATCGAGGGCGTCGGCATGGGCCCCGAGGCCGTCTCGGCCGCTCTGGCCAAGGCGTCAGCCAAGGTGGATTCAGCGGTGGCCACGGCCGCAACGGTTGCCGCTGCCGCGTAGAGCGCGAACAACTGGTATCAGAACCGAAAAAGGCAGGCGCCGGGCGCCTGCCTTTTTGCGATCTGCTAGCGCGGCTGCGCCCGAGTCAAAGTGTTGGATGGCTTTTACCAGGATAGCCGCGCGACACCATTGGTTATTCCGCTTGTCTGCGCTATCGGTCGCCGATGTTCCTCTCCGTCGCCACAACGCATCGTCCGGCCACAGATCTCGGTTTCTTGCTGCACAAGCATCCCGATCGTCTGCACGAGACCGTCCTGTCCTTCGGCAAGGCGTGGCTGTTCTATCCCGAGGCGACTAACGAGCGTTGCGAGGCTGCACTACTGCTAGACGTCGATCCGATAGGGCTCGTGCGGGGCAAAGGTCAGGCAGAAGGCCTGCTGGACCAGTATGTAAACGACCGGCCCTATGCGGCATCGTCCTTCCTGTCGGTGGCGCTAAACAAAACGCTGCGGACCGCTATGACCGGCATATCAAGGGAGCGCCAGGAACTGGCCAACAGCGACCTGCCGCTGGAGGCCGTGGTGACACCGCTGCCGATGCGCGGCGGTGAGGCTCTGGTTCGAGGACTGTTCGAACCTTTGGGGTGGACTGTCGATCTAACCCCGATAGGGGATGTCGGGTCTGGTGCAAGCGGCCCGCGATACGGCCACCTGAAGTTGACCGGCACCGGCCGGCTAAGTGCCCTGCTGAACCACCTTTATGTCCTGATCCCGGTGATGGACGACGCCAAGCACTACTGGGTCGGCGAGGCTGAGATCGACAAGCTGCTATCCAAGGGCGAGGGCTGGCTGGAAAACCATCCCGCCAAAGACCTCATCGTACGTCGCTATCTGCGCAATCGCGGTGCCTTGGCCCGTATCGCCCTGGAGCGATTGGCTCCCGAGACGGCCGGCGAGGCGCTGCCTCCTGAAGTCCGCGTTGCGCCCGAGGAGGCGCTGGAGGTGCCGATCCGGTTGAACGATTTGCGTATGGACGCTGTGGTCCAGGCCATTCGAGCCACCGGCGGAACCACTATTGCGGATTTGGGATGCGGCGAAGGCAAGCTACTCTATCGGCTTGTGCGCGAACGATGGGTCCACAAGCTGTTTGGACTTGATCCTGCAGTCCGCGAACTGGAATGGGCTGCCAAGCGTCTCAAGCTGAACGAGTTCGGCGGGCCGCCCGAGGGTCGGGTCACGCTGCTACATGGATCGCTGACGTATCGGGATAGCCGCTGGGCCGAGGCCGACGTTGCCGTGCTGGTCGAAGTCGTCGAGCATCTCGACGAGGACAGGCTACCTCTGGTCGAACGCATCGTTTTCGGCGAGACGGCGCCCAAGTCGGTGATCGTGACCACTCCGAATGCGGACTACAACGTTCTGTTCGCCAACCTGGCCCCTGGCGCCTTTCGCCACCCGGACCACCGCTTCGAATGGAGCCGCGCCCAGTTCGAAACCTGGGCGGCCAAAATCGGTGAGACCTATGGCTATGCCGCCGCCTTCAGCGGCATCGGGACCGAGGACCCTGTTCTGGGGGCGCCCACTCAGATGGCGGTATTCACGCGATGAGAGAGCCCGACAAAACCGATCTCACCATCCCTGACTTCGCTCTGGTTGTGCTGATCGGCTCGACCGGATCGGGCAAGTCGACTTTCGCCGCCAAGCATTTCCTGCCGACCGAGATCATTTCCTCGGATCGCTGCCGCGCGCTCATCACCGACAACGAGACTGATCAAGACGTCTCGGCCGACGCCTTCGAGCTGGTGCGCGAGATCGCCGGCAAACGGCTTAAGCACCGCAAGCTGGCCGTCATCGATGCCACCAATGTGCGGGCCGCCGACCGCAAGGCCTGGGTCGAACTGGCGCGCAAGTGGCACGCTCTGCCAGTCGCTGTGGTCATCGATCCTGGTGTCGATGTCTGCGTCGCGCGCAACGCGTCGCGCCCCGACCGGCAGTTCGGGCCTGGGGTGGCCCAACGCATGACGAGCGAAATCCGCAAGGGTCTCGGCGGCCTGCAACGCGAGGGCTTCCGCCAGGTCTGGAAGCTTACCAGCGAGGCCAGCATCGACACCGCCAAGGTCTCGCGCCAACCGCTGTGGACCGACAAGCGCGACGACCACGGTCCGTTCGATATCATAGGGGATGTCCACGGCTGCGCCGATGAGCTTCAGATTCTGCTCAGTCGACTCGGCTACAGGGTCGCTTGGTCCGAGGATCGCGACGACCGGACGGTCGCCGTGACCCCGCCGGACGGCCGCAAGATCGTCTTTGTCGGCGATCTCGTCGATCGCGGCCCCAACGCGCCCGATGTCCTGCGCATGGCCATGAGCATGGTCGCAGCCGGGACCGCCTACTGTGTCCAGGGCAACCACGAACGCAAGCTCGGCCGGTGGCTGGAAGGCCGCAAGGTCACGGTCGCGCACGGCCTTCAGCAAACGATCGATCAGCTGGACGCTCAGGATCGCGGTCTGCGAGAGGCCCTGCCGGCCTTCCTCGACGGCCTGCGAAGCCATGTCTGGCTGGACAGCGGACGCCTCGCAGTCGCCCATGCCGGCCTTAGGGAAGAGATGATAGGACGTGGCTCCGGCGCCGTGCGTGAATTCGCGCTCTACGGCGAGACCACAGGCGAGATCGACGAATTTGGCCTGCCCGTACGAGCGGACTGGGCCATGGCCTATCGTGGCAAGACGGCAGTGATCTACGGCCACACACCGGTGCTGTCGGCCGAGTGGGTCAACAACACCCTGTGCATCGACACCGGCTGCGTATTCGGCGGCAAACTGACGGCTTTGCGCTGGCCGGAACGCGAACTGGTTGATGTCCCAGCCGTCCAGACCTGGTCGGAACCGATACGTCCGCTGGGCGGGTCTGGTGCAGGCAAATCGGCACAGGCCGACGGCGACGGCGTGCTCGACTACCAGGATGTCTCCGGTCGCCGTTGGATCGAGACCGAACTGAGGGGCCGGATCGTCGTGGCCGAGGAGAACGCCTCGGCAGCATTGGAGGTGATGAGCCGCTTCGCGCTGCCGCCGCAGTGGCTGATCTATCTGCCACCGACGATGTCGCCGTCCGAAACCAGCAGCCACAGCGGCTGGCTGGAGCGCCCTGAGGACGCCTTCGCTTACTTCCGCCAACGTGATGTCGCTCAGGTGGTGTGCGAGGAGAAGCACATGGGTTCGCGGGCAGTGATCGTGCTGTGCCGGAACGCACGGACGGCGCGCAACCGCTTCGGGATATTGGGCGACGAAACGGGCGCGATCTGGACCCGGACCGGACGCTGCTTTTTCAATGACACCGCTACGACGGAGGGCCTGCTCGCCCGTCTTCGGGCCAGCGTCGAAGCGGCAGACCTGTGGCAGGAATTGAACAGCGACTGGCTGCTGCTGGACACCGAGATAATGCCTTGGTCGGCCAAGGCGAGCAGCCTGATTGAAAGCCAGTATTCGCCGGTGGCAACGTCATCGGCCGCCGGCTTCCAGGCCAGTCGCGAGGCGCTAGCCCGTGCGATGGCGCGCGGCGTCGATGCAACCGCCCTCGACGCGCGCCTTGAGGGCCGGGCTTCGCGTGCGGCCAAATACGCCACCGCCTGGGCACCGTATGTGTGGCCAGTCTCGGGCATCGACGACCTGAAGGTTGCGCCGTTCCACCTGCTCGCCAGTGAAGGACGTGTTTGGTTTGATCAGGACCACGTTTGGCACATGACGCATGCAGGCCGTTTGGCTGCCGGCGATGGCGTGGTAACGCGCACGCGATGGCGCACGGTTGATCTGGCCGATGGCGGCGCGTGTGCAGAGGCTGTCGCCTGGTGGGAGGCACTGACGGGCTCGGGTGGCGAAGGCATGGTGGTTAAACCGCTCGACTTCATCAGTCTGAGCAAGAAGGGGCTCATCCAGCCGGCGCTGAAAGTCCGCGGCCGAGAATACCTGCGTATCATCTATGGCCCCGAATATGATGCGCCCGACAATCTAGTCCGCCTGCGAGAGCGAAGCTTAGGCGGCAAGCGCAGCTTGGCGCTCAGGGAATTCGCGCTCGGCCACGAGGCGCTGAAGCGATTTGTCGCCCAGCAGCCGTTACGCCGGACTCACGAGTGCGTTTTTGGCGTGCTGGCGCTGGAGAGCGAGCCAATCGATCCAAGACTGTGAAGAGGACCTACCCGAACATCTTCTCGCCCTGCTCGTCGACGAGTTGGATGCCCTTCTTGATCGAGATGTCGACGGCGTCGTCGAGCCCGGCAAAACGGTCGGCGCGGATGAATTTGTGCTCCTTCATCACGCCGTCGATTTCCTTAGAAACTACGCCGCAGGTCTGGTATTGGCCTTCCGCCTTGTAGGGCGTGGCGCTGATCAAAAATCCCTTGTGCTCGATCCGCTTTGCCGGTGCACCACTCTTTGGCTCGCCCGCGTCACCGCCGCCACCGAAAAGACGTTTCAGAAAAGACATGGGAGCGCCCTCCAACGGAAATCATCCTACATCACATAGCGTAGTGCAGGATGATTTCACTAGCGGTCCTTAGGTAAACGGGCAAGGGCCGCATCCGGCCTCGGAAGTCAGCCGCGCGACAGCGCTTCGAGGGCTTCGGCGGCTCCTTCCAATATCGCGATCGCCTCGGCCTGTTTTTCAGCGGGCGCGTCGACGATGTCGCCGAGGGCTGCGCGCAGCCGGTGGCGCACGGCGCGGAATTCGTCGAGCTTTTCCGAACGGCCGCGGCCGCGACGTCCGCCATCCTCGCCATCGTCGTTCCAGCCGAACCAGTCGCGCGCCTTTGCCATCTTGCGGCCGAAACGCTCGAGATGGTCGAGCACATGGTCGATCATCTCTCGATTGTCATTGAGGTGCGCCTGCCCGGCCTCGGTAATCGAAAACACCTTCTTGTTGCCTTCCGCCGACGAGACGGCATAGCCGGCCTCTTCCAGGAAGGTCAGCGTCGGATAGACCACGCCCGGGCTCGGGCTGTAGACGCCGCTGGTGCGTTCCTCCAGCGCCTTGATGATGTCGTAGCCGTCGCGCGGCGCCTCGGCCAGCAGCGACAGCGCGATCAGCTTGAGATCGCCGTCGGCCAGCATGCGCCCGGCGCGGAACATGTCGCCCGGACCGCCGCGCCCGCCGCCCCTCATCCCGTGGCCGAATGGGCCGAAGCCGCCGCCACGACCACCGAACTTACCGGCCATATGCATGAAAACGCGCTCGGCACGCTCGCCGAAATGATGATGTCCGTGCATTGTCTGCTCCTTGAGTTATGTCTTACGATATATCTTAGTTAGCCAAGCGGTCAAGATATATCTTAAGATGTAACGTAATTCCGGTTTAAAGTGCGCGTTTGCGGCTAAGGCAGTGGGCTGAACCTCTCCGGAGTCCCAAAAGGCCCGGGGCAGCTCCGGGCCTTCGACGAACAGGATGTCTGTGCCGCTTACCAGCGGCCCTTGCGCCGGTTCCAGGCATAGAGAAGATCGGCGAAGCGATCATAGGCATAGCGCGTCAGCGGCAGCACGGTGCGGTTGCCGAACAGCGCTGCCAGCCAGCCCTCGCCCGGCGTTCTTAGCCAGACGGCAATTGCGACGTCGACGCCGACCAGCAGTTTGCCGTCCGCATCGGTTGCGTGCAGCCGGTGGCGGATGTCCTCCAGCGACACGCCGTATCCGGCCAGAGCCGTCGGTTCGGCATTGATGTCGCGAAACACGATCCGCCCAGTCTTGATCGCCTCGATCAGCCGCCGCTTCTGCCGGCTGATGCCGGCATCGCAAACCGGACAGCGGGTGTTGTACCAGATGGTCAGCAGAGGCTTGGGCATGTGTTTAGAGACGCGAGTTGAAGTGCTGCGCGGAGTATCCGGGAAGTACCTTCGCCCCGCAACATTTCGGACCAGACTGGCCGGGCGCCGCCAAGCGGCGCCCGGTCGTCCGATATCCAAAACTCGGCAGCTTGCGCGGATCTGTAGCCGCGCAACGCCTCAGCCGAGCGAGGCGATGATCTCGCGATAGGCCAGTTCCGGGAAAGCCTTGAGCGTCCGCGTCCTCACATTGCCGCCTGTCGCCAGCATCAGCGAGAAACGAGCGAGCACCGCATCGTCGGGCGCTTCGACGATCGCCACCATATCGCATTCGCCCATGGTGAGATAAAACGCCTTGAACGAGCCACCCATGTCTCCCAGCAGCTTCTTGGCGGCATCGAGCCGCTTCGGCGACTCGCGCACATTTTTGGCGCCCTGCTCCGTCCAGTTGATCAGCACGATATAGTTTGTCATGCGCACCTCCCTCCGGGGCCTCGGAGCACGGCGTCACTGCCGGGGCGGGCATCCGGGTTTGTCGCCCAGAAAATGCATCCGACACGAGATTATCCTCCCACAGCAGGTGTGCTGCAACAACAACCGCACCGTCTGGCGAGACAATTCCTGGCACGAACGAAAAAGGGCGCCGCAGCGCCCTTTAAATTGCTTATCCGTCACCCGGCATTAGCTATCGAGGAAGCTCCGCAGCTTGCGTGAGCGGCTGGGATGCTTGAGCTTGCGCAACGCCTTGGCTTCGATCTGGCGGATGCGTTCGCGGGTGACCGAGAATTGCTGACCGACTTCCTCCAGCGTGTGGTCGGTGTTCATGCCGATGCCGAAGCGCATTCTGAGCACGCGCTCTTCACGCGGGGTGAGCGAAGCAAGCACCCGCGTCGTCGTCTCGCGCAGGTTGGCCTGGATCGCCGCGTCGATCGGCAGGATCGCCATCTTGTCCTCGATGAAATCGCCGAGATGCGAATCCTCCTCGTCGCCAACCGGCGTTTCGAGCGAAATCGGCTCCTTGGCAATCTTCAGCACCTTGCGCACTTTTTCCAGCGGCATGGCGAGCTTTTCCGCCAATTCTTCCGGCGTCGGCTCGCGGCCGATCTCGTGCAGCATCTGGCGCGAGGTGCGTACGATCTTGTTGATTGTCTCGATCATGTGCACGGGAATGCGGATGGTGCGCGCCTGGTCGGCGATCGAGCGGGTGATCGCTTGCCGGATCCACCACGTCGCATAGGTCGAGAACTTATAGCCGCGACGGTATTCGAATTTGTCGACCGCCTTCATCAGGCCGATATTGCCTTCCTGGATCAGATCGAGGAACTGCAGGCCGCGATTGGTGTATTTCTTGGCGATGGAAATGACGAGGCGCAGATTGGCCTCGACCATTTCCTTCTTGGCGATCGCGGCTTCGCGCTCGCCCTTCTGCACCTGGTTGACGATCCTGCGGAATTCGAGAATCGAGATCGCCGTCTCGGTGGCGAGGTTCTGGATCTCGGCGCGCAGGTCGCGGATCGCGTCCTTTTCGTTCTTGGTGAATTCCTTCCAGCCGCGCGAGGTCAGATTGCCGATCGAGCGCGTCCAGTTGGGATCGAGTTCCGAGCCCTGGTATTCCTTCAGGAATTCCTCGCGGCGCACGCCATAGCTTTCGGCCAGCCGCAACAGCTTGCCCTCGTTCTGCACCAGGCGCTTGTTGATGTCGTAGAGCTGCTCGACCAATGCCTCGATGCGCGCCGTGTTCAAGGACAGCGACTTCACCGCCTTGATGAGTTGGTCCTTCAGCTCCTTCAGCCGGCGGTCCTGGCTTGGCGACAGCGTGCCGGCGGCAGCCAGCCGGTTCTCGACCTGCTGGTCCTGCAGCTTGCGCAACTTCTTGTAGGTGTCGGCGATGACGTCGAGCGTCTCCATCACCTGCGGGCGTAGTTCCGCTTCCATCGCTGCCAGCGACAGGCTCGCTTCGTCCTCGTCTTCCTCATCGTCATCCGTCAGACCGCGCGTATCGCCGCCGACATTGGTGATGTCGTCCTCGTCCTCGCGCGAACGGCGCGGCTTTTCCTCGGTCTTGGCTTCCTCGATCCGCTCGACCACCGGCGCCTGCTTGGCCTCCGGTCCGGCATAGGTCGCTTCGAGGTCGATGATCTCGCGCAGCAGGATCTTCGATTCGTTGAGCTCGTCACGCCAGATGATTATGGCCTGGAAGGTCAGCGGGCTTTCGCACAGGCCCGCGATCATCGTCTCGCGGCCGGCCTCGATGCGCTTGGCGATTGCGATTTCGCCCTCGCGCGACAGAAGCTCGACCGAGCCCATTTCGCGCAGATACATGCGAACCGGATCGTCGGTGCGATCGGTCGGCTCTTTCTTGGTGGTCGTCGCGGCAACGGCGGTACCGGTCTGCTCGGCGAGCTCGTTGGCGTCTTCCTCGGCGTCGGCAGCCGCGTCGGCGGCTTCGGGCTCCTCGCCCTGCTCGTCGTCCTCGACCACGTTGATGCCCATGTCGGAGAGCATGGCCATCGTGTCCTCGATCTGCTCGGAGGTCACTTCCTCGGAGGGCAGCACCGAGTTCAGTTCGTCCATGGTGACATAGCCGCGCTTCTTGGCGGCCTTGATCATCTTCTTGACAGCATCGTCGGAAAGGTCGAGCAGAGGCCCATCAGTGGCGCCTTCACGTTCGGTCTCGACCTCTTCCTTTTCTTTTGTCGCCATTCTTTATTTTCTCCAAGCGGCCAAGTATCAAGCCGCGTAAGCTGCCGTGCCGGTTAAATCAGATGCGCTCGCTCTAGAACGCGCTTCCCCGGGCCAGTAACTGCATCTCTCGTTAAGTCCAGATTAACCCTGGTATCTGTGGCAGGCTGACCGCCTGTCCAGTGACCGGTACCTCACATCGCTGCATTTCCGTCGACGCCGGCGCGGGTTAACGTTTCGAATCGTCCTGATTCCGTTATTCTGCCAGAAGGTCAAGCGCCTCTCGCATGATTCGCATGAAAAAAGCGAATCAATTACCCGACTTAAAGCGCCGCGGCTGATTCGACGCGCAAGCACGGTTCTGCACTTTCACTCTTTCGTAAGCTTCGACCTACACCCGCCCGGCCCTGCCCGAGGACACACCGAACCCTTCGATCAGCGCTTCCGTTGCTTGCACATCACGAAATTGCGCCTGGATCTCGACGAGATGCCGGTAGTTTTCGTCTGTGGGATCGCTGGCGAGCGCCGCTTCCGCCTGTTTCAGCTCCTTATGTAAGGTGCGCGCGTTGCGCTGCAAGTGGAGCGCCTGGCTGAAGGCGTCGCGGGCATCGTCAAGTCCGGCTGTTTCCAGCGCCGGCCACTGCCGCGCCCGTTTGATCAGCGCCACCACGCGCGCCCAGATCTCGCCGCAGCCGGCCCGTTCGATCGTCGCGATCACCGCGTCGCGGTCGTTGGCCATGTCATGCGCCATCGCATCGAGAATGGCCGCATGCAATCGCTTCAGATCGGTATTGGCGAGGTCGAGGAACTCGACATGTTCGAAATTCTCGTCGATCAGCGCCGGATGATTGACAAGAGCTGCGATGATCGTCGCCTCGCGCACCGACATCCCCTCGCTGCCGCGCTTGACAAGCGCCGAGCGGCCGAGGCTTTCGGTGATCGCGGTGCGTCCACCGGCATTGCCGCCTCGTGCGAACTGTCCGCCAGGAGCCGAGCCCTTGCCCTGAAAGCGCCCGCCAGGCCGCCCATCTTGGCGCCCCCCTTGATAGGCTTGGCGCGCGCCGCGCTGGGTGCCGAAAAAGCTTAGCACCCGCTCGCGCATTTCCTGTTGGTAGTGGTAGCGCAAGCTCTCGTCACGGATGCGGCTGGTCAGTTCGCGCAGCGTCTTCTCCAGTTCCGCCCGCCGTTCCGGCGTGTCGAAGATGCCGCCGGCCGTTTCGCGCACCCACAAAAGGTCGGCGAGCGGCCGCGCCTCGGAAAGCACGGCGCGAAACGCGTCCGGCCCGTCGGCCTTGACCAGATCGTCGGGGTCCTTGCCTTCTGGCAGAAGCGCAAACCGCACCGAGCGGCCTGCCTGAACCACCGGCAGCGCCATGTCGGCGGCGCGCCAGGCCGCCTTCAGTCCGGCCTGGTCGCCGTCGAAGCACAGCACCGGCTCGCCGGCCATGCGCCACAGGAGTTCGAGCTGGCTTTCGGTCAGCGCGGTACCGAGCGGCGCCACGACATTCTCGAAACCGGCCTGCGCCAGCGCGATCACGTCCATATAGCCCTCGACGGCGATGACCGTGCCACCCTTGGCCAGCGCCCCCTTTCCCAGCGCTTGGCGCGCACGAGCGAAATTGTAGAGCACATTGCTCTTGTGGAAGAGCTCGGTGTCGGGCGAATTCATGTATTTGGCGAGCGCATCGGCTGCCAGCGCCCGCCCGCCAAAGGCGATTATCTTGCCTCTGGAATCCGGGATCGGGAACATGATGCGGTCGCGGAACCAGTCGTAGGAGACCGGGACGTCGTCGCCATGGCGCACCAGCCCGCATGCCTCGATATCGGCCTTGGGCACGCCCTTGGCGGCAAGATGCTCCTTCAGCGACTTGCGGCTGTCCGGCGCATAGCCGAGCCGGAACGACTGCTGCGTTGCCGGTGTCAGCCCGCGGTCGCGCAGATAGGCGCGGGCTTTTGCGCCTTCCGGTCCCTGCAGCCGCTCCTGGAAGAAGGCAGTCGCCATTTCCATGATTTCGGTCAGGCTGGCACGTTCCTTTTCGCGCCGTTCCTCCTGGGCATCGCGAACCGGCATCGGCACGCCGGCCATCTCGGCGATCTTTTCGACTGCTTCGGGAAAGCTCATCCCGTCGAGTTCGGTCAGGAATTTGAAGTGGTCGCCCGAAACCGAGCAGCCGAAGCAATGGTAGCGGCCCTTCTTGTCCTCGCAATGGAAGGACGGGCTCTTCTCGCCATGGAAGGGACAGCACGCCCAATAGTCGCCGCGCGGCGCGTTGGTCTTCTTCCTGTCCCACGCAACACGCTGGCCGATCACCGATGAAATCGGCACGCGGTCGCGTATCTCGTCGAGGAAGGCAGGTGGAAAGCGCATTGGGAACGGCTCGTTTGCCCTCCATATAATCACGCCGGCGAAACTCGACGACTCCTAATGCGGACCATACCCGGTTTTCACAGCGCAAAAAGAAGGCGGCCGTTGCGGACCGCCTTCTTTCATGTGTCCGGCGCAGTGCCGATCGACGTTTTGACGGTCAGTGCGCGGCAATCGCGCCGAAGATGATGCCGGAGACGACGCTCACCAAGAGATAATCGTTGCCGACGCGGATCCATTCCTGGCCGCGGCCCGGACGACGCAGGCCATAGTGCCGATAGTCGCGGATCGGCTGGTGGCGCTTTCAGCTCGAATATTTCTGACCACTGCGCCAGTGGTTTCTCTTCACGACGACTTTCTTCTTCACCACGACGCGCTTCTTGACGTCGACATGCTTCCCGGGCTGGTTCCAGTCGACCTGGCTGTAGTTCGACTGCGGTGCATTCGGCGCGTTCAGCGGCGCTGCCTGGCCCTGCAGGGACGTGGCAGCCAGCATCGAGAGGGCGACTGCGGAAAGAATGATGCGTTTCGTCACGGGGGTGCTCCTTGGTTGTCGATGCCCAAGCAATAGAGCCCGAAGGATGAACCGAAACTGAACACGCGGACTACGTTTTTGTAATGATTTCATACATTTAAGGTAGATAATTCAACACTCAGCTCAAATCGGATTTGAAGGGGTCGTCGGCACTCGACCGCGCCACCATCCAGAAGCCGGCCGGCAATGCAACCATTTTGCGATCCATCCATTTCCGACACACCCTGTCGCGCACCAACAGCCGGCCGAATTGGGCAAAATTTATTATCCGGCTAAAAGTAATCGGAGTAGTATCGACCCTTGCAATGCCCTTGATTCGCCCCCTCTTTTGCCTTTTTGCCGTCACGGCGCCGGTATCGCTGGCGCCTGTCGGAATGCGAGCCTGACATGAGCGGTTCGGTCGTTTTGCTGCATCTTGCCGGCGCGGTGGCGCTGATGCTGTTTGCCACCCGCTTGGTGAAGACAGGTGTCGAGCGCGCCTACGGCGATGTGCTGCGCCACAAGCTGCGCGCGACCATGCGCAATCCTTTAATGGCGGTTCTGGCCGGCTGCGGCCTGGCGATCGCGCTGCAAAGCTCCACCGCCGTCACCTTGCTGGTCGGCTCCTTCGCCGGCGCCGGCATCGTCAGTGGCATATCGGGCCAGCTTGCGGTGCGCGGCGCCGAGATCGGCTCGGCACTGGTGGTCAAGCTGCTCACCTTCGACCTGTCGCTGCTGGTGCCGGTCTGTCTTGTCGCCGGCACCGTCATGTTCATGGCCACCGAGCGGCGCGACTGGCGCCAGTTCGGCCGCATCCTGGTCGGCATCGGCCTGCTGGTATTGTCGCTGGAGATGATCGGCCAGGCATCGGAGCCGCTGCGCCAGAGCAAGCTGATGCCGGTGATCGTCGATTACTTTTCCAGCGACCCGGTCACCGCCTATCTGCTGGCGGCGCTGGTCACCTGGCTGTTCCATTCCTCGATCGCCGCGGTCCTTTTGATGGTGACGCTCGCCGGCCGCGGCTTCATCCCGCCCGAACTCGGCATCGTGCTGGTGCTCGGCGTCAATCTGGGCTCGTCGATCATCGCGCCGCTGCTCACCCGGCACGCGGAGCCGGGTGTGCGTGTCGTACCGATCGGCAATCTCCTGATGCGCGGCATGGGCTCTCTGACCATGCTGATCCTGTTCCTGTGGTTGAAGCCGCCGGTCGCCTTTCTCGGCCCCACCGTGCCCGACCAGATCGTGAACGCACATATCCTGTTCAACATCCTGATCCTGGTTGCCGGCCTGCCACTGGCCGGCCTCGTCTACCGCGCTTCGGAAAAGATCGTGGCGCTCGGCACCAAACCGGCGCCGGCCGAAGCGCTCGACGTCGTCGAGCTGTCGGCGCTCAACGACAGCGCGCTGGATGTGCCGAGCCAGGCGCTGGCCAACGCCACCCGCGAGGTGGTGCGGGTATGCGAGACGGTCGAGATCATGCTGAAGCGCATCATCGAACTCTATGAGAGCGCCGATGCTGACAAGATCAAGGCGCTGGCCGCGCTCGACGACCGCGTCGACAAGAAGCACGCAGCGATAAAGCTCTATCTGGCCAGGGTCACCAAGAACCCGCTGAGCGAGGACGAGGCGCTGCGCTGCCAGGAGCTGATCGGCGCCTGCGTCAAGCTCGAGCAGGTCGGCGACATTATCGTGCGCAACATGCTGGTGCATGTCAGGAAGAAGCTCGAGCGCGGGCTGGAGTTCACGCCCGAGGGCTGGCGCGAGCTTTGCGCCTTCCACGCCTCGGTGCTCGCCAACGCACGGCTTGCCTTCAACGTACTGGTCTCGCGCGATCCGGAGACCGCCCGCCAGCTGGTGCTCGAAAAGGATCGGCTGCGCGACCGCGAGAAGGAGACCAGCGCCAGCCATTTCGTGCGGCTGCGCGACGGCACCGCCAAGAGCGTCGAGACCAGTTCCATCCATCTCGACACGATCCGCGACCTGAAGCAGATCAACTCGCTGCTCGCCTCGATGGCTTATCCCGTGCTCGAGGAACGCGGCCTGCTCACCGGCTCGCGGTTGAAGGCCGGGTGATCCCGGAGCCTTGTCCTTCTCCCACAACAAAGGGAGAAGGAAACCGTCGCGCCAGCCCGATCAAGAAAACCTAAAGCGGCGTCGACGATTTCTGGATTGCTCGCCGCTCTCGTTCGTGATTTGAGGCCGTCTCATTCAAGGATCGCCTTCCCGCGCCATGCTTCCCCTCATCGCCCTGTTCATCGCTGCGTTCGCATTCGGCACCACCGAGTTCGTCATCGCCGGTGTGCTGCCGCAGGTGGCGGATGGCCTTGGCGTCTCCATCCCAACTGCCGGCTACCTCGTCTCCGGCTACGCCGGCGGCATCGCAATTGGCGGGCCGCTATTGACGCTCGCCACCAAGACGATTTCGCGCAAGGCCTTGCTGCTTGGCCTTGCCGCAGCCTTCACCATCGGCCAGGCGGCTTGCGCACTTGCACCCGACTTCGCGTCCATGTTGCTGCTGCGGATTGCGGTGGCCGTGGCGCACGGCGCCTATTTCGGCGTCGCGATGGTGGTCGCGGTCGGCGTGGTCCGCCACGACCAGCGCGGAATGGCCGTTGCGCTCATCCTGTCGGGCCTCACGGTCTCCAATGTCATCGGCGTGCCGGCCGGCACGGCGATCGGCAACATTTGGGGGTGGCGTGCGACGTTCTGGGTGATGTGCGCGCTTGGTGTGGCTTCCATCGCCGCCATGGCCGCCCTCCTCCCACGCAAGACGGGATCGGCGCGCCAGTCCGTCAGCTTTGGCAGCGAGGTACGCGTGCTCGCACGTCAGCAGGTCTGGACATCGCTGATCATCATGCTGATGCTGATGATCGGCCAGTTCGGCCTCTTCACCTACATCACGCCGACGCTGCTTGAAATCACCGGCCTCGACGAGGACCTGGTGCCCTGGGTACTCCTGCTCAACGGGATCGGCGCGACGATCGGCGTCTTTCTTGGCGGGCGGCTCGCCGACTGGAAGCTGATGCCGTCGCTCATCACCATGCTTTTCATGCAGGCGGTTACACTTGCCGTGATTTACGCCGTCAGTCCGTACCCGGTGCCGATGGTGGGGGCGATCATTATCTGGGGCGGTCTCAGCTTTGCTATCGGCACGCCGATCCAGACCCGTATCCTGACCTGGACGGCGGATGCCTCCAACCTCGCCTCATCGCTCATCCCGGCCGGCTTCAATATCGGCATCGCGCTGGCCGCCTCGCTCGGCGCCGCCATGCTCAATGCCGGTTATGGCTATCGCAGCCTGCCGGTGGTTGGCGCCATGGCCATGCTGGTCGCCGTGGTAGTCGCGCTTGTCTCGCATATCCGGGAGTGGCGCAGCAGGGCTGCGCCGCCAATGCCGGCTGCTGCCGAATAGGGCAGACCCTACAACTCGATCCGGAACCGCAGGCTTTCCGCGCCGCCATAGGCGGCGTCCTCAAAAAACCGGCCGACGAGCTTGCCGCCATTGGCTAGGATCACCTTGTGCGACGCCGGATTGCCCGGCTTGGCGGTGATCTCCACGAAAGGCAGGCCGAGCGCCCTCGCTTCGCCGAGCATCAGCCGCAGTGCCTCTGTCGCATAGCCGCGCCGCCGCTTCCACGGCACCACCGCATAGCCGATGTGGCCGAGCACATGCGGCGGCAGCTCCGCGGTGCCGTGCTGCCAGCGAAAGCCGATCGAGCCGGCGACTTCGCCGTCCCAGATCCAGCGCCGGAATCCCGGTAGGCGTGGCACTTTCGTCCCATCGGGCAAGGTGATCGGACCACCCTTGGCATCGGGGTCGTCGAGATCGGCGAGGAACGACGCTGGATCCTTTTCGATGGCCGCAAGCTGCTCGCGCGTCGCCTCCATCAGCCGCACATTGTCCGGCGACCAGCCGCGCTCCAGGGCGGCCTTGTAGGACGGTAGATGTTCAAGCGCCGGTTTGACGAGTTCGACCATGATGTACAACCTTGGAACCTTCGCCTGTGCGCTTATGGGTTTGGACAGAGATCAATAGGATTCGGAAGTTGATCTTCAGGGGCGGCTTTCTAAAATCAAGTATCATCGATTATGGGTCTACCACTGGAAGTGAACACAATGGCCGGCAACACGTCCGAGAAGTCAGCGAAGGCCGCCGCCGAGCGGGTCGCTACGAAGGCGACCAAACCGCGTAAGGCGGCACCGCAGCCGCAGTCCACCAAGGCCGCGAAGCCGACCCTCCTCGCAGGCGGCAATCCCCAGATCGCGAAGGCCGAAGGCGACGCCCCGGTGCGGGCCTACATCGCGGCCATGCCGGGCTGGAAAAGCGACCTTGGGCGCCGCCTCGACGCAATCATCGTGCGCACCGTCCCCGGCGTGCACAAGGCAGTCAAATGGAACTCGCCATTTTACGGCATCGAAGGCCAGGGCTGGTTCCTGTCGTTCCATGTCTTCACCCGCTACGTCAAAGTGACCTTCTTCCGAGGCACGTCACTGCGTCCTCTTCCTCCCGGCAAGTCCAAGCACAAGGAAGTGCGCTATCTCGACGTTTATGAGGACCAGCTCGACGAAGCTCAGTTTGCCGCTTGGGTGAAGCAAGCCAGCCAATTGCCCGGCGAACGAATGTGAGATGCGAATTACCCAAGGGCGTCCGCAAGCACCTCATTCAAGCGGGCGAACGCGGCGGACTCGTCTGGCGCATGGGCCGGATTAATTTCTGTGATAGTCAGGCCGCGCCATTGCGGCAGGGCGGTCAACTGCTTTAGCGCGAAGGCGGCGTCCTCCAGTTTGAGACCGTCGCAACGGCGCACATTCTCAGCAATCGGAAAATCGACAAAGGAGAGTGCATCGACATCGAAGTGAATAAGCACACAGTCAAAGCGGGCCGCCCAGTCGGCCGCGCGCGCCGTCGCCGCCTCGATATCACTCAAAGCTTCCTCACGCGATATAACTTTAATCGCGTTATCTCTGATCACCGCGGCTTCGGGCGGAGTGATGTTCTCGACGCCGAAATAGAGAAGTTGTTGAGGCACAAGCATCGGAAGGGTTGGGCCGAGCCTAGCGAGCGAAGGCTCGCATCCGGGAATATCGAGCAGATGAGCGACACCAGTCCAGTCCAAGGCGCCGTCGCTCGTATCAGGTGTGTTGAGATCGGCGTCGAAATCCATGTAGACGAGCCCGATCCGTGCACCGGCCGCGTTCGCTCCGGCGACCGTTCCCAGCTCCACAGTACAATCGCCGCCTAAAACAAGCACGTCTTCCTGCGCTGCGATCGCCGTCGCCACGTGGCTTGCGACCAAGTCACAGGCGTGGCGCACGGCTTCCAGGTTCATAGCCTGCGGCTGCGAGGGATCCGGTCGCCATCGGAACGATGCAACATCGCCATGATCCCTGATCGTTCTGTCTCGGCTGGCGAGCGCCTCTGCGAGCCCATGCCGCCGAAAGGCCGCGGGGGCTTGTTCCTGCCCCGGCGAATAGGCGCCGGCGCTGGTGGCGGCGCCGATAATGTTCAAGAAACGCGCCGACAAATCGAAGCTCCAATTTCGTATGATCCTCGTTGCAAAACGGGTCTGGAGGGACGAAGGTTCCTCCTCGACGTTGAGAGTTTGTCGCCGGCATTGGCACGAGGCCAATAGGCCAGGCGTTCGCGCCGGAACGGCAAACGGCTCGCCGCATCGATGCCGTCGTGAGACGCCGGACGCGCACAAGCCATTGGGACCCCAGTACAATCATGACCAAAGCGACGACAGCCATGAAGACGAGCGGATCGAAGGAAGGAGAAGGAGGAGTCACTCCCTCTCAGCTGATAGATGCGAGAATCAACGAGCTGAGGGATTGGCGGGGCGAGATGCTCGCTCGGGTCCGAACCCTCATCCAGCAGGCAGATCCCGATGTGATCGAGGAGTGGAAGTGGAGAGGGGTTCCGGTGTGGGAGCACGCCGGAATTATCTGCACCGGTGAGACGTACAAGAATGTCGTGAAGATGACCTTCGCGAAGGGCGCCTCGCTGGAGGACCCTTCAAGCCTCTTCAACTCCAGCCTCGAAGGCAACACCAGGCGCGCCATCGATTTCCACGAGGGCGACAAGATCGACGAAGAGGCGTTGAAGGCGCTCATTCGCGCCGCCGTGGCACTGAACATGTCGGTGCGAGCTACCGCCCGCTCTCAGAAGAAACCGAAGAGCGCTTGAGGATCATCTACCCAGGCTGGCTCCTCGTGGTTGCCTTTTTCGAGGCCTTGTGAGCATAGCTGCAGCGGGAAATCCTACTGCAACAGCCCCTTGACGATGCCGCTCGCCTTGGAGAAATCCATCTGGCCGGCGTATTTCTCCTTGAGTACGGTCATCACCTTGCCCATGTCCTTGACGCCGCTGGCGCCGGTCTCGGCGATGGCGGCGCGGATCGCCGTTTCGGTCTCGGCCTGGCCCAGTTGCGTCGGCAGGAAATCGCGGATGATAGCCATCTCGTCGCGCTCCTGCGCGGCAAGCTCCGGCCGCTTGCCGTCGTCGAACGCCTTGGCCGACTCCTCGCGCTGCTTCACCATCTTGGCCAGGATCTGCAGGATCTCGTCGTCGCTGGCCGGCTCCTTGCCGGCGCCGCGGTTGGCGATGTCGCGATCGTGAATGGCCGCCTGGATCAGCCGCAAGGTCGGCAGCCGACGCTTGTCCTGCGCCTTCATCGCACTCTTCAGGGATTCGGCGATTTTGCCGCGCATGATGCTTTCTCCTTCCAATGCGACGGACAATAGCCGCGCCGAAACCCCATGGCAAATTCGGCGCCGCCCGGCAAACCGCTGATATTGTTCGACGAAATAAATCCAGGGCTCGTACGGCGTGGCATCATTGACCGCCTTGGCGCCTTCCCCTATGTACTGAGCCTTGCATGAACTGAATTATTGTTGCGCGCGCTGGGTGCGAAATCGCCGCTGCGCGCGGTTTGCTGCGCAGAGTGGTCCGTCGGACCGATCGAAGGGCGCAGCCCTTTAGGAGTGTCGCCATGGCAACGACCGCCCCCTGGGCCACTGAGAAGCCGACGGCCTTGCTGGTGCTGGCCGACGGCACCGTCATCGAGGGCCGCGGCCTTGGCGCCACCGGCTCCGCCGTCGCCGAAGTCTGCTTCAACACCGCGCTGACAGGCTATCAGGAAATCCTCACCGACCCGTCCTACGCTGGCCAGATCGTCACCTTCACCTTTCCGCATATCGGCAATATCGGCACCAATGACGAGGACATCGAGGATCTCAACCCGATCGCGCGCGCCGGCGCCGTCGGCGCCGTGTTCAAGGCCGACGTCACCGATCCGTCCAGCTATCGCGCCGCAACTGGTCTCGACCAATGGCTGAAGAAACGTGGCATCGTAGCCCTTTCGGGCATCGACACGCGCGCGCTGACCGCGCTGATCCGTGAAAAAGGCATGCCCAACGCCGTCATCGCGCACGCGCCCGACGGCATCTTCGACATTGACAATCTGAAGCGCCGCGCCGCCGCCTGGTCCGGCCTGATCGGGCTGGACCTGGCCAAGGACGTCACTTCCGGCCAGTCCTCGGTCTGGCGCGAGACGCCCTGGGTCTGGGACGAGGGCTTTGGCGAACAGATCGATCCGTCCATGCATGTCGTCGCCATCGACTATGGCGTCAAGCGCAACATATTGCGCCTGCTTGCTGGTCTCGGCGCCAAGGTCACCGTGGTACCGGCCAACACCGGCGCCGAGGAGATCCTCGCCATGCGGCCCGACGGCATCTTTCTCTCCAATGGTCCCGGCGACCCGGAAGCCACCGGCGACTATGCCGTTCCGGTCATCCAGGACCTGCTGAAGACCGACATCCCGGTCTTCGGCATCTGCCTCGGCCATCAGATGCTGGCACTGGCGCTGGGCGGCAAGACCGCAAAGATGCATCAGGGCCATCACGGCGCCAACCATCCGGTCAAGGATCACACCACCGGCAAGGTCGAGATCGTCTCGATGAACCACGGCTTTGCCGTCGATGCCGACTCGTTGCCGAGCGGCGTCGAAGAGACCCATGTCTCGCTGTTCGACGGCTCGAATTGCGGCATCGCTCTGACCGGCAGGCCGGTCTTCTCGGTCCAGCATCATCCCGAAGCCTCACCCGGCCCGCAGGATTCGCATTATCTGTTCCGCCGCTTCGTCAATCTCATCCGCGAAAAGCGCGGCGAGCCGGCGCTGGCGGAGCGCGCCTGATTCAGGTTCGCACCGTCGCCGTCGTGGCGTCCTTCACCGCGGCCGTTCTTTCGACCCTGAGCACGAACGCGATCAGCGACAGAGCGAGAAAGATACCGCCGAGCACAAAGGGCGCGCCGCCGAACGTCACGGGCGCGCTCGGCCCGGTGAACCAGGCGAAGATTCCTGTATAAAGCAACGGCGTGATAATGCTGGTGATCGAAAACACGCTCGTCACCGCACCTTGCAATTCGCCTTGCGCGGAGGGCGGCACCTTGGCCGCCGCCAGACTCCGCAGCGGCGGGTCGGCCAGCGCCTCGAGGCAGGTCGCCACGATCACCGCATAGATCATCCAGCCCTTCCATGCCGCGGCATAGCCGAAGGCGGCGAGCGCGGTAAAAGCAAGACCGATGGCGGCGGTCCGCCATTCGCCGAGCCGTGGGATGACGCGCGGCAAGACAAACCCATCACCAATGCCCCGCCAAGACCGAAGACGCCGAGCGAGAAGCCGATCTGCTGTTCGCTCCAGCCATAGCGGTAACTGCCGACGAACGACCACACGGCAGGGTACATCATGTGGCCGAGCGTCATCAGGAAGAACACCAGCCCGATCCAGCCGATCCCCTTATAGTTGCGCATCTGCTTGAGGGCGCCGAGAGGATTGGCGCGGCGCCATTCGAAGCGGCGCCGGTGATGCTGCTCCAGCGTTTCCGGCAGGAAGAACCAGGCGACGATGAAGTTGATGAGCGCAAGCACCGCTGCGCCCCAGAACGGCACGCGCGGCCCGAATTCGCCAAGCAACCCGCCCAGCACCGGGCCGATGATGAAACCGACACCGAAGGCGATGCCAAGCAGGCCGAAATTCTTCGCCCTATTCTCGTCGGTGCTGACATCGGCGATGAAGGCGGAGGCGGTCGAGTAGCTGGCGCCGCTGATGCCGGCCAACACCCTGCCGATGAACAGGACGGAATACGACCAGGCGACCGCGCAGATCAGATTGTCGATGGCGAAGGTCAGCACCGAAGCCAGCAGGATCGGACGACGCCCGAAGCGGTCGCTGAGATTGCCGACCAGCGGCGCGAACAGGAACTGCATGGCCGCATAGACGAAGAACAGCCAGCCGCCCTCGATCGCCGCTTCGCTGACACCAACGCCGGTCAGTTCCTGCAGATAGGCCGGCAGCACCGGCATGATGATTCCGATGCCGGTGATGTCGAGCAGCAGCGTGGTGAATACAAGCGCAAGGCCCCGCCTGGCGGTTCTGGCTTCGATCATGACGGTATCGACTCCTGGAGCCGCCTCGGAGCGAAGGCGGAAGAGCTCGTTATAGGCGAGTCAGCCGCACAGAACAATAAGGGAACACGCCAGGAATTTTTATCCCGACATCAACGGTCGACATGGATGCGGCCATTTCTCGCCGCCTGCGCTTGGACGGTCATTCCAAGTTCGAACACCTCAGATTGGAGTGTTGAACGTATCGCAGTCCGACAGCTTACCGCTCCTGTAGCCACGCGCCAGCCAGGTCTGCCGCTGCTGCGAGGTGCCGTGGTTGAAGCTTTCCGGCACGACATAACCCTGCATCCTCTTCTGCAGCGTGTCGTCGCCGATCTGCTGGGCAGCGTTCAGCGCCTCTTCCATGTCGCCCTGTTCCAGAATACCTTTCTGCCCGGTGAAATGCGCCCAGACGCCGGCGAAGCAATCGGCCTGAAGTTCGACCTGCACCGACATGTGGTTGGCCTCGGCCTCGCCCATTTGCTGCCGCATCTGGTTGAACTTGGGCAGGATGCCGGTGAGGTTCTGCACATGATGGCCGACCTCATGCGCGATCACATAGGCTTGGGCGAAATCGCCCGAGGCGCCGAATTGCTGGTCGAGCTGCTGGAAGAAAGTGGTATCGAGATAGACCTTGCGGTCGCCGGGACAGTAGAACGGTCCGGCCGCAGACGAGGCGGAGCCGCAGGCCGAGCGGATCTGGCCGCTGAACAGCACCAGCTTCGGATCCTCATAGGTCAGGCCCTCGGCCTGGAAAATGCCGGTCCAGGTGTCCTCGGTCTCGGCCAGCACCGTCGAGACGAACTGCTTCATCTCGTCGGAGGCCGGCGCACCGGTGCCGCCGCTGTTGTCGGTGATCTGGCCGCCGCCGCCCGGCGCTAAGCCGCCACCGCCGCCGGCCAGGATCTGCAGCGGATCGATGCCGAAGGCCTTCAGCCCGAAATAGAGGACCACGAGAATGATGATGGTCGACAGCGACATTCCGCCGCCGGAGCGGCCGCCGACCGGGATGCGGAACCGGCCGGGCCCACCGCGCGGCAGGTTGAACCCGCCGCCCTGGCCGCGTTGGTCTTCGACATTGTCACTTTGACGACGACCCTTCCAGAGCATGGCACTCCCCGCGATGCACGTATCGGTACTTGGCCGATCTCATGGCCCGATCCGACCCAACAAACAATTATCTCAATGGTTGCGCCAAGTCACAGTATTTTTCGCATCAAGGGCCGCCGGCTCTGGGGCCAGTCGGTGCACGACACCCGCGGATGAGAGCCCTGCCGACGGCTTTTTGGTCTTGGACTTAGCGGTTGCGCTCAGATCTTCTGCTTGGTACCCGCGCTCTTGCCGTCCGAGCTTTTCGAACGCTCGTCGAAGCGAGCCGCGCCCTTTTTGAGCGGGCGGCCGGTTTCCGCTTCCGTCTTGCGCTCGTCCTTCGCCGCAGCTTGCTTCAGTCCCTCGGCCCCTTGCTTGCCCTTCGCTGTCGGTGCCTGTTCAACGCCCATGATATCCTCCTCGGTCTCGCGCCAATCGCTTGGCACGACCTCAAACGCAGCGGCAACGCGGCGGTTCCGGAAAAGGCGGTGGGCGGCAGACTTAGCGTGTCGCCATCATTGCCTTGCGAAATGCTTCAAGCTTCTCGGCGCTGCTGCGTCAGCCAGAGGCGATCTGGACTGACGCGACAAATCGGCAGTCTGCGCTATCTTGATGCCATGACCGATCTCGCCGATGTGCGCCGCTTTTATGCTCGGCTGATGGCCGCCCAAGCAGGTTCCGCCGATCCGCGTCTCGAAGCAGTTTTCGCCGGAGTGCCGCGCGAAGCTTTTCTCGGCCCGGGACCGTGGAAGGTTGTCGCCAATGGCGGCGCGATCGAAACGCCGAGCGCCGATCCGGTGCACATCTACCAGAATGTGCTGGTGGCGCTCGATGCCGACAAGGGCATCAACAATGGCGAGCCGTTCCTGCACGCCATGTGGATCGGCAAGGTGGCGCCGGAACCCGCCGAGGCAGTCATCCATGTCGGCGCCGGAACCGGCTATTACACCGCTCTGCTGGCACGGCTGGTTTCACCTGGCGCCGTCACCGCCTTCGAACTGGACGCCGACCTTGCCAGCCGCGCGGCGTCCAACCTCGAATCGTATGAAAACGTCAACGTCATCCATGGCGATGCGGTAACATCTCGCCTGCCGCCGTCCGACATCATCTATGTCAATGCCGGCATCGTGGCACCGCCGGCCGAGTGGCTGAAGGCACTGAAGCCCGGCGGCCGCATGGTCTTTCCGTGGCGTCCGGCCGAGCGCGTCGGCCTCGCGGTGATGGTGACCCGCACCGAACAGGGTTTTGCCTGCGATCCCTTTATGCGGTCATGGTTCATCCCTTGCACCGGCGCCTCGGCGGTAGCCCCCGCGGCGAAGGTCCTCGACCGCGACAAGGCGGCACGAAGCCGTTCGATCTGGCTGACGGCCGACAAGGCGCCGGACCGCACCGCAACCGCCATCATCGGCGACGTCTGGTTCTCGTCGCACGACGTTGGCGGCAGGCGGTCGCCTTGACGTCGCCGAGGCGAGACATTCCGTGCTTGCCGATCGTCGCTGGCTAACGCGCCAGAAATTTTCCGGTCCCTGTCGGACCGGTGTCTGCTCGCCCGTCCTTTGGCCGAAATCCGGCCCGAGGGCACGGATGATGAAAAAGGGAGCGTTCCAATGAGGAAGATCATCACCGCAACATTCGTCAGCCTCGACGGCGTCATGCAGGCACCAGGCGGACCGGAGGAAGACCCGGTCGGCGGCTTCGAGTTCGGCGGCTGGACGGTTCACTACTGGGATGACGTGATGGGCGCCGCCATGGGCGAGACGTTTTCGAAATCGTTCGCGCTGCTTCTCGGCCGCAAGACCTATGACATTTTCGCCGCGCATTGGCCGTATCAGAGCGGTCCGATTGCTGACAGCTTCAACGCCGTCACCAAATATGTGGCGACGCACAGGCCCGACACGCTGTCGTGGCAAAACAGCCGGTCGCTCGGCAGCGATGTCGTGGCGGCTCTGCGCCAGCTCAAGCAGGAGGAAGGCCCGGACCTGCTCATCCAGGGATCGAGCGAGCTGATCCAGATCTTGCTCGCCAACGACCTGATCGACGAGATCAGCCTGCTGATCTTCCCGCTGGTGCTGGGCAAGGGCAAGCGGCTGTTCGGCGACGGCGCGATGCCCGCCGCCTTCAAGCTCACCCGCTCGCAGACGTCGAGCACCGGTGTCATCATGGCGACCTATGAGCGCGCCGGCGAGATCAAGACCGGGTCTTTCGTGCCGGAACAGCCTTCCGAGGCCGAGCTCGAACGGCGTAAGAACTGGAAGTAAGCATGCTGGGGATCAGCCCCGACAGGCGGCCCTCACGCCGCCTGTTGCCGCCGCGCCAAGGCCTCCCGGATGTGAACCGCAAACTCCCGCGCGGCGGGCTCGACGCCATGCTTCGGCAGATGCAGGTTTATCGAGAAATTCGGCAAGGCCGGCAGCTCCGGATCGGCGGACAGGATGTCGAGGTCTGCAGGCACGGTCGACGCCAGCCAGGTGGTGACGGCCAGGTCCGAGCGCACCGTCGCCGTCGTCGCGTCGAGATTGCCGTTCTCGAACACGGTCCGCCATTCCAGCCCATGCTCGCCGAGCGCCGCCAGCACCGCCGGGCGGAAGGCGCAGGTTTCGGCCACCATCGAAACCGGCAAAGGCCGTTTGTGGTGAGCGATGCCGCCTTTGGAGCCGACCCAGACCAGCCGGTCGATGGCGAGACATTCGCCGGCGGACGGGCCCACCGGTTCCTCGATCACGGCAAGGTCTATCGTACCAGCCGCCAATGCCGCCGCAAGTTCCGGCGACGAGGCGCAGACCAGCGAAATCTCAACCTGCGGATAGGTTTCGGCATAGGTCTTCAGCATCGGCGCAAGCATGGTGCCAACCAGATCATACGGCACGCCGAGCCGCACCTCACCCGCGACCGCGCTGGTCGCCATCTCGGCCCATATCTCGTCATTCAGGGAGAGCAGGCGCTTGCCCTTGCCGAACAGTCGCTCACCGGAACGGGTCAGCCTCAGGCCGCGCCGGTCGCGCTCGAACAGGCTGCAGCCGAAAACCTCCTCCAGACGCTTGATCTGCTGGCTGACGGCGCCTTGCGTCAAATGCAGCGCGTTGGCCGCCGCCGTCATGCTGGCCTTGTCGGCGACGGTGACGAAAGTCCGGACCAAAGCCGTGTCTAGATTGCGGATCATGGGCTGCATTATATTCTCTAATGCTAGGCATAGCAAAGATTGCCTTTACTGAGGCATGCCCATGCTTAGCATGCTGGTTCCCAACAGAGGAAACAGCATGTTTGAGACCATCCTTCCGCTCGTCCTTTTTGCGCTGGTCTCGACCTCCACGCCCGGCGTGGCCACGACCTTGTCGACTGCGTCCGGGGCACAGTTCGGCTTTCGCCGCTCAGTTCCGCTGATGGCCGGCAGTGCGGCCGGCCTTGGCACGGTGGCCGCGGCCGGTGCGGCCGGGCTCGCCGGTCTGCTCACGGCCGCTCCGTCCCTGCAGCTGGCGATGAAGATAGCCGGATCGCTCTATCTGATCTGGCTCGCCTTCAAGATCGGCCGCAGCGGCCCACCCAATCTGGACATGACCATGACCAGGCCGAACAGCTTTTTCGGTGGCGCCGGTCTGCAATGGATGAATCCCAAGGGCTGGGCCATGGGGCTGGGCGCTGCGGCGTCGTTTGCAGCACTCGCCGACGGACCGCTGCAGCTTGCCGTTTTGCTCGGCATGGTCTTTGGCTTGGCGGCCGCGCTGTCGCTGTCGGCGTGGTGCATGGCGGGCACGCTGCTTGCCCGGCTGCTCAGAACCGAGCGGCAGTGGCGCGCGCTCAACATCGCGCTCGGCCTGCTGCTCGCCGCCTCGATCATTCCGATGTGGCGGCCGGCGTAGACGCCAACCGCCACGCCTTGGTTCAAGCCGCGTAGCGCGCAGCCGGTTTGTCAGCGTGCAGGCTGCCGTAAAAGGCTTGCCGGGCGCCGAGAAAAATGTCGAGTTTGGCCGCATCGGCAAGCGCCGGCGCGGTGACGGCTTCGCCCCTGGCCAGACCAACAAGTGCGGCGTCGACCAGATCGTCGGCCGTCATGATGATCTCCTTCGGAAGGCTATCGATATCGCTTCCGGCAACCTCCCAGAAATCGGTCCGGGTAGCGCCCGGCAGCACGACCTGCGCCTTCACCTCGGTGCCGGCGACTTCACGCTGCAAGGCCTCGGTGAAGTTGACGACGTAAGCCTTGGTGCCGCTGTAGATGCCGCCGAAGGAGGTATCGAAGGCGAGCACCGAGGCGATGTTGACGATGGCGCCGCGTTTGCGCGCGATCAGGCCCGGCAGCACGGCGCGTGTCAAACGTGTCAGCGCAACGACATTGACCTTGATCATGCGCTCGGCGACGTCAGCGTCGGCTGTCGCCACCACTTGCGCCCCACCGAGGCCGGCGTTGTTGACCAGCAGCGTGACGCTCTCGTCGGCTGATATGGCCTGCTCGATGCGGCGCAGATCGTTGTCGTCGGCGAGGTCGGCACTGATCACGCTGACCTTGCGGCTATAGGCATAGCGCAGCTTCTCCGCCAGTTCATCGAGTCGGTCGGCGCGCCGCGCCACCAGCACCAGATCATAGCCCTGACCCGCCAGCCGGTCTGCATAAACCGCGCCGATACCCGACGAAGCGCCGGTGACCACCGCCGTGCCTTTGTTGCTTTGTCCACTCATTGTCCTGTTCCTTCTCGACCGATTTGCTTCGCTTCAACCTAGGCGCCGGTGACATAGGCAATCGCCACTCGCCTCGCCGGCAAGCCATCTGATCTCATTTCATGGTATATGCCACCATTCGCGAAGTAGGCATATGCCATTAACTTGTCAATGATGGAACCGAAGATTATTTGTGGGGCGGCGGCTGGACATCATCTCGCCCCGTCAAGGAAACACGATGCCGAAAGCCACCCTCCCCGGCCTGACCCTTTGCAGCAACGCCATGCTGCGCCGCGCAACGCGCAAGCTCGGCCAGTTCTATGACGATGTGCTGGCCCCCTCGGGTCTGAAGGCCACGCAGCAGGGCCTGCTCTACCAGATCCATATCGGCGACGAGCCGGCCATGGGCGCCATTGCCGCGGCCCTCGTCATGGACCTGTCGGCGCTCGGCCACACGTTGAAGCCTCTGATCCGCGACGGTTATGTCGAGACCTTCACTGATCCGGACGACCGCCGCATCAAGCGCGTGCGGCTGACGCCGCAAGGCTTGATCAAGCTCGATGAAGCGATGAAGCTGTGGCGCGTCGCCCAGCAGCGTTTCGAGGACATAGTCGGCAAGGAGCAGGCGGCAAGGCTGCGCGCGGCGCTGAATGACATCGCCGCGCTGGATTTTGGTATACCGCCGGCTGCTCCTTGCCGACTATGTC
>NZ_RZSU01000086.1:0-27138 GCF_003997585.1 Mesorhizobium sp. M5C.F.Cr.IN.023.01.1.1
ATCGACCTGCGCAATTTCTGCATGCCGTCCTCGCCGCGCTTGGCGATCACTTCGTTGACCTTCGTCTGCGTTTCCTTGGGCAGTTCCTCAATGTCGACGACGTTCACGGTCTGAATCGCCGGCGCTTCCGGCTGAGCGCCGGGCGCCGCGGGAGCGGGCGAAGCCGGCGGCTCACCGGGTTGCGGCGCCGGCTGTTGCTGGGCGCTTGCAGCGGTCGCGAGCAGGAGGGTGGCGGCGGCTGCGAGACTTATCGTTTTGCGCATGGATCTTCCTTTCCATCGATTGGCAAACGGTCGTTTTGGGGTGACCCGGCCACCTCAAACGTTAAATGGGATCGGAAGGTGTCGCTCAGCGGGTCATTGCGTGACCATAGGATGGCGACAATGTGGGGCCGGGCTTCGACCGGCTGTGTTTTGGGCCGTATTTCGGGAGCAATCGCTGATGGCTAGAATCACCCGAGCCGCCTATGCGCAGATGTACGGCCCGACCGTCGGCGACAAGGTGCGGCTTGCCGATACCGAGCTGTTCATCGAGGTCGAGAAGGATTTCACCCTTCACGGCGAAGAGGTGAAATTCGGCGGCGGCAAGGTCATCCGCGACGGCATGGGCCAGAGCCAGGTGTCCCGCGCGCAAGGCGCGGTCGACACTGTCGTCACCAATGCGCTGGTCGTCGATGCGTCAGACGGCATCTTCAAGGCCGATATCGGCCTCAAAGACGGGCGAATCGCCGCGATCGGCAAGGCCGGCAATCCGGACATGCAAAATGGTGTCACCATCATCATCGGTCCCGGCACCGAGATCATCGCCGGCGAAGGCAAGATCCTCACCGCCGGCGGCTTCGACGCGCATATCCACTTCATCTGCCCGCAGCAGATCGAGGAGGCGCTGATGTCAGGCTTCACCACCATGCTCGGCGGCGGCACCGGACCGGCGCACGGCACGCTGGCGACGACCTGCACGCCTGGGCCGTGGCATCTGGCGCGCATGATCCAGTCCTTCGACGCCTTCCCGATGAACATCGGTCTGTCGGGCAAGGGCAACGCGTCTTTGCCGGCCGCGCTTGAAGAGATGGTGCTGGGCGGTGCCTGCTCGCTTAAGTTGCACGAGGACTGGGGCACGACGCCCGCGGCAATCGACTGCTGCCTGTCGGTCGCCGACGATTACGACGTGCAGGTGATGATCCACACCGACACGCTGAACGAATCCGGCTTTGTCGAAAACACGGTGGCTGCGATCAAGGGCCGCACCATCCACGCTTTCCACACCGAAGGCGCCGGCGGCGGCCATGCGCCCGACATCATCAAGGTTTGCGGCCTGCCCAACGTCATCCCGTCCTCGACCAATCCGACCCGGCCCTACACCGTCAACACGCTGGCCGAGCATCTCGACATGCTGATGGTCTGCCATCATCTGTCGCCGTCGATCCCCGAAGACATCGCCTTTGCCGAAAGCCGCATACGCAAGGAAACCATCGCCGCCGAAGACATTTTGCACGACATCGGCGCCTTCTCGATCATCTCGTCGGACAGCCAGGCGATGGGCCGCGTCGGCGAAGTGGCGATCCGCACCTGGCAAACCGCCGACAAGATGAAGCGCCAGCGCGGTTCGCTGCCGCAGGAGACCGGCGACAACGACAATTTCCGCGTCCGCCGCTACATCGCCAAATACACGATCAACCCGGCCATCGCGCACGGCCTGTCGAACGAGATCGGCTCGGTGGCGGTCGGCAAGCGCGCCGACGTGGTGCTGTGGAACCCTGCCTTTTTCGGCGTCAAGCCGGATATGGTGCTGATCGGCGGCATGATCGCCGCCGCCCCGATGGGCGATCCCAACGCCTCGATCCCGACACCGCAGCCGATGCACTACCGGCCGATGTTCGGCGCCTATGGCAAGGCGATGACCAATTCCTCGGTGACCTTCGTTTCCAGGGCGGCGCTTGATGCTGGCCTTCGCGGCCGGCTCGGCGTCGACAAGCAGATGGTCGCCGTCGAGAACACCCGCGGCGGCATCGGCAAGCATTCGATGGTGCTCAACGACGCCACCCCGCATGTCGAGGTCGATCCCGAAACCTACGAGGTCCGCGCCGACGGTGAATTGCTCACCTGCGAACCGGCCACCGTGCTGCCGATGGCGCAGAGGTACTTTTTGTTCTGATCCATCGGCGCTATGGCTGACGTAGAACGTGCCGCACCGGGCCTATGAACCAGCAACTCCCTTACGCCCACGACATCTTCCCGCACATCCGCATCGTCATGGGCATGGTGATCGGCCTCGGCCTCACGCGTCTTTTGTCGGGGCTGGCCCGCATCGTCCAGCATCCGGGCCAATACCGGCTCTATCCGGTGCATCTGGCCTGGGTTGTGTCGGTGCTCTTGATGCTGGTGCATTTCTGGTGGTGGGAGTTCGGCCTGTTCCAGATCGAGACCTGGACCTTCGGCAAGTACCTGTTCATCATCTTCTACGCCGTCACGCTGTTCCTGCTCTGCGCGCTGCTGTTTCCGGACTCGATGCTGGACTACACCAGCTACGAGGATTTTTTCTATTTGCGCCGCGCTTGGTTCTTCGGCTTGCTGGCGGCGACCTATCTGCTTGACGTGGTCGATACGCTGCTGAAAGGGCCGGAGCATTTCGCCCGCTTCGGTGTTGAATATTTGTTCCGCACGCCGGTGTTCGTCGCTTTATGCGTCATTGCGATGCTTGTCCGCGATCGCCGCTTCCACATCGCCTTTGTCGCCGCCGCCCTCATCTACCAGATATCGTTTATCCTGCGGCTCTTCGACACGATCGTTTGACTTCAGCATCGCGCGTCCTTTCGGACGCGCAAAGGACGCTGTAGAAACTTGACTTGGCGCATGATCCTTTCCGAGTCGATCGGGGCATGCGCCGGCATTGGGCCGATGTTCGGGATGGTCTAGGCTTTTTGGAAAGGCAGTTTTTACATGAAGCTCGACATCCGCACAGATTTCACCAAATTCCCGCGTGCCGTTTCGGTCCTCACCGCCGGCCAAGCGGGAGCGGTCACGCCCTATGATCGTGCCGTGCTGGCCCATGACGAGCGGCATCTGCGCCGCCGCGCCATCGAAACGGCCCGTAGCGACAAGGTGCTGGTCGACCTGCCCGAGCCGGTCGCCTTGAACGATGGCGACCGGCTGGTGCTGGAGGATGGCCGCCAAATCGAGATCATTGCGGCCGAGGAACCGCTCTACGATATCCGCGCCTTAAGCCCGGTTCATCTCACCGAACTCGCTTGGCATATCGGCAACCGCCATCTTGCCGCCGCCATAGAGGCGGAACGAATCCTGATCCTGCGCGACCATGTCATCAAGACGATGCTGGAAGGCCTGGGCGCCACGGTGAGCGACGTTTCCGAGCCGTTCAAGCCGGTGCGCGGCGCCTATTCCGGGCATGGCGGCCATGGCCATGCTCATGCCGAGGCAAATGCGCACAGCCATGCTGAAGCGCATTCCCACGCCCATGGGGAGTCGCGTTCCCACAGCCACTCACACGACCATGACTGACCAGCCTTCCAACGTCGCTTTGTTGCGGCTGATGGCCTGGCTGTCGCCTGCCTTCCCGGTCGGCGGTTTTTCCTACAGCCATGGTCTCGAGCAAGCCGTGCATGCCGGGCTGGTTGCCAATAGCAAAGACCTCGCCGCATGGCTGGAGACACTGGTCGAGCTTGGTTCGGGCTGGAACGACGCGGTGCTGTTTGCCGAAAGCTGGCGGCGCGCCCGCGAGGGCGGCGATCTCGATGAGATCGCGGCACTTGCCGAGGCATTGGCCGGCTCGCGCGAGCGCCATGCCGAGACCATGCTGCAGGGTGCCGCCTTCCTGAAGGCGGCATCGGCGTGGCCGTGTCAGGTGCTGGACCGTCTGCCGGCCGAGTGCGCCTATTGCGTCGCCGTCGGCGCAGTTTCTGGGGGCAACGCCATTGCCCTGCAGGACGCGCTAGCCGCCTTCCTGCAGACCTTCTTCTCCAACCTCGTCCAGGCCGCGATCCGGCTCGGCGTCGTCGGCCAGACCGGCGCAACCGCGCTGCTCGCCGGCTTCGAATCGCTGGCGCTTGGCGTCGCCGCCCGTGCTGCCGGCTCGACGCTGGATGATCTCGGCGGCTGCGCGTTCGTCTCGGACGTCATGGCGATGAAGCATGAGACGCAATATTCACGGCTGTTCCGCTCATGAACACCGGCGCGAACCGATTCCGCCTGATCGAGGCAATCAACAGCCTTCGCCTGTTGCCGGTGAGTGTGGTCGGACACTCGATTGGATCCACAATCAATGTCGGCTTCGGTGCCACTACGCCGCACCGCTATGCAAAACGCCAAAGCGGCAAGCGTCGAGCTGGCTATTTCAGACGTGCAGAACGGGATCTCTTTCTTGCCTCCGCCTCTTGGGAGCTTCGCAAAACCAACGGCTACTGTCTGCGTTGGTCTGACAATCCGCGCCGGATTGCCAAGGAAATCGAACTGTCGGTTGGCAAGACGGTGATCAGCGTGTCGCTGGGCGGATTACGGCGACAGGCTCAAATTAGGTTTGCCAGTGGCGAGACACTGCGGTTCTGGCCTCATCTCGACGAAGATGGTGGAGGTTGGAATTTGAACATTGGCAAACGCCATCTGTCTGTTGCAGGCCGCTCATGATCGTGCTCGCCTTCATTCTTTCATTCGTTCTGCTTCTGATCACCGCGCTGCATGTCTATTGGGGCATTGGCGGGATCTGGCCGGGCAGGGACTCTGCCTCCTGCGCCCGCGCGGTGGTCGGCTTTCGCGGCGTCGACGAAATGCCGGCGCCCTTCGCCAGCTTTGCCGTTGCTGCCTGTCTCGGCCTGGCGACTCTGTGGCCGATGGCACTCGAAGGCGTGTTTGCCACGCCCTTTCCCAAGGCTGGGCTAGCCGCGACAGCGCTGCTCATCGCGCTGGTCTTCCTGGCGCGCGGCATTGCCGGCTTTACACCGTGGTGGCGCCGGCTGACGCCCGAACAGCCTTTCGCCCGGCTTGATGTCAGCTATTATTCGCCGCTCTGCCTGTTGATCAGGCTCGGCTTCGCCTTCCTTGCCATCACGGAGTTCCCTAGATGACACAAGCCAACGGTCCTCTTCGCATCGGCATCGGCGGCCCGGTCGGCTCGGGCAAGACGACGCTCACCGAAAAGCTCTGCAAGGCGCTGCGCGACGAGTTCTCCATCGCCGTGGTCACCAACGATATCTATACCAAGGAAGATGCCATGATGCTGGCCCGGCTTCAGGCACTGCCCGAGGATCGCATCATCGGCGTCGAGACCGGCGGCTGCCCGCATACCGCCATCCGCGAGGACGCCTCGATCAATCTGCAGGCGATCGCCGAGATGACCAAGAAATTCCCGGATCTCGACATCGTCTTCGTCGAATCGGGCGGCGACAATCTCGCCGCCACTTTCTCCCCGGACCTTGCCGATCTGACGCTCTACGTCATCTCGGTCTGCCAGGGCGAGGAGATCCCGCGCAAGGGTGGGCCGGCGATCACCCGGTCCGATTTCCTGGTCATCAACAAGAGCGATCTCGCCCCTTATGTGAACGTCAACCTCGATGTCATGGAGAGCGACGCCGCCCGCATGCGCGGCAAGCGGCCGTTCGGCTTCACCGACCTGTCGCGCGGCAAAGGTCTGCAGGAGGTGATCGATTTCATAATCGAGCATGGCGGGCTGCGCGTCGGTGCCGCCAGAAGCACTGCGGCGTAAGGCAAAGCTCTCGTCTGCACCAAACGAAACCGGTTGCGCGCATCTGCGGCGCGCGGCATCCTTGCTTTCTTTCACGGAGGTTTTCGATGAGCATCGCCCGCCTGCAGAAGGAACCGCTGACCAATCTGCCATTCCACGAGGAGCGCGTCGATCTGGCTTGCGCCTTCCGCTGGACGGCGCGGCTCAACATGCATGAAGCCGTGGCCAATCATTTCTCGCTGGCCGTCAACGATGACGGCTCGCAATTCCTGATGAATCCCAACCAGGTGCATTTCTCACGCATCAAGGCGAGCGACCTGCTGCTGATCGACGCCAACGATCCCGGCACGCTCTCCGGCCCAAATGCGCCCGACCCGACGGCGTGGGGCCTGCATGGCGCCATCCATCGTAATGTGCGTCATGCGCGCTGCGTCATGCATGTGCACTCGATCCACGCCACGGTGCTCGCTTCGCTCGCCGACTCGACGCTGCCGCCGATCGACCAGAACTCGGCGATCTTCTTCAACCGCCACGTCGTCGACAGCCATTATGGCGGGCTCGCCTTCGAGGAAGAGGGCGAACGCTGCTCGCAGCTGCTTACCGATCCGAAGGTCAAGGTGATGGTCATGGGCAACCATGGCGTGCTGGTCATCGGCGATAGCGTCGCCGACACCTTCAACCGCATGTTCTATTTCGAACGCGCCGCCGAGACCTACATCAAGGCGCTGTGGACCGGCCGACCGCTGCGGGTCCTGTCGGACGAAATCGCCGAGAAGGCGGCAACGGAGCAGGAAGATTATCCCGGCCAGGCCGAGCGGCACCTTTCCGAGTTGAAGGCGATCCTCGACGAGCAGGAGCCGGTTTACCGGAACTGATGCCTAAAGGCCCAGCTCAGCCCGCAACTCGTCGGCGCTGTTGATGACGATCGCGCCGGGCGGCCCTTCCATAGGCACTTCCGGCCAGAAGATCGTCCTCATTCCGGCCGCCAATCCCGCCGTGACGCCGGTCACGCTGTCGTCGACGGCCACGGCATCGGCCGGATCGACACCGGCCAGCCATGCGGCGCGCAGGAACGGCTCGGCATGCGGCTTGCCTTCGCGCACGTCGTTGCGGCTGACCGTCTTCATGCCGGGATAGAAAAGACCGACCATGCGCAGATTGGCGTCGACGACCAGCCGGTCGGAATTGGACACCACCGCTTGCGCCACGCCAAGCGCGCGCAGCTCGTTGAAGATCTCGATCGCGCCGGGGCGCGGCTTCAGCGTCTCGGCCATCGGCAAATAGTGGTCGTATTTACGCACGATCCAGTCATCGAAGGGCAGGTCGAGGCCGAACTCGTCGCGCAGCATCTCGTAGACCGGCCATGCGGCAATGCCGAGCACCCGCTCATGCAGGTTGGCTGGCGCGGCGATGCCGACGCTGTGCAGCGCCGCTATCAGCGCCGCCTCGTGCAACGGCTCGCTGTCGACCAGCGTGCCGTCCATGTCCCAGAAAACCGCTTTCGGCGTCATGCGAGGCTCCTTTGTCCGAATCCCTTAAAGGGTTTGCGCCGGGAGATAAACCGCCGCGCCTGCACCGGCATTGCGGGAGTTCAAAAATTGCCGACTTCAAAAATTGCTTGCCTAAATTCACCCACTCGAAGCACCACAGGTACATCAGCGTTATCTAAGCAATTGCTCTGGCGGCAGGCAATTGCGCACAAGCGCATTTCGCCGTAAAAGTAAGGCGCTCCCGCCTCGATGCTCGGGGGCAGGGAGGCAGCAAGTTGAATTCCCGGCAGGACAGCGGCAGCAACAGGCTGGACGACGCGGCGCGCGCCGGCTGGCTCTATTATGTCGCCGGGAACACGCAGGACCAGATCGCCTCGACACTCGGCGTCTCACGGCAAACGGCGCAGCGGCTGGTGTCGCTGGCGGTGTCGGAAGGACTTATCAAGGTCCGTGTCGACCACCCGATCGCCAATTGCCTCGATCTCGCTGCCCGGCTGAAATCGCGCTTCGCGCTCGATCTGGTCGAGGTGGTGCCGAGCGATCCCGCTTCCTCCTCCACCATCGGCGTCGCCGTGGCGGCGGCTGCCGAAATCGAAAGACGGTTGCGCTCGCCGACGCCGATCGTCATGGCGATCGGCACCGGCCGCACGCTGAAGGCGGCGATCGAGCAGCTGCCGCCGATGGAATGCCCGCAGCACAAAATTGTGTCGTTGACCGGCAACATCTCGCCCGACGGTTCGGCCGCCTTCTACAACGTCATCTTCACCATGGCCGACAGAGTCAAGGCGCGCTCCTTCCCAATGCCGTTGCCGGTCATCGCCTCCTCGCCGGAGGAGCGCGAGATGCTGCTCAGCCAACCGATGATCCAACCAACGCTGGCACTTGCCGCGGAGGCCGACGTCACCTTCGTCGGCATCGGCGATCTCGGCCCCAAGGCGCCGCTTTACGAGGACGGCTTCATTTCGGAAAGTGAATTGAAGGCGCTGCAAAAAGCGGGCGGCGTCGCTGAGATCGTCGGCTGGGTGTTCGATCGCGAAGGCCGGATGATCGAGAGCATCACCAATGACAGAGTGTCCTCGGCATCTTTGCCGTCGCGTGAAAAATCGCTGGTGATCGCGCTCGCCATGGGCGAGCGGAAACTGCCGGGCATCCTTGCGGCAGTGAACCGGCGGCTGGTCAACGGTCTCATCACCGACGAGCGGACCGCCGCCGCCTTGCTGGCCACCAGCTGATTTGCGATAAGTCCAGCAAGGCTATTTGCGCCGGCCGTAAGGATCGTTGCCGTCAAGAATACCCATGTCGCGCTGTAGATGCGGCGGCAATTCCCGGATGTCGAGATAGGCCCGTTTCCTGGGTCCGTGCCGTGCCAATCCCCGCGCCAGTCGCAAAAACCAGCCTCGGCCTGGCGTCAGAAATAGCTTTTCCTGTACCGTGGTCATGATCGTCAGCCTTCGTTATTTCTGGACGAGAGTGATCGTCGACCTCAAATATCGGCTGGATCGGGCCTTGCTGCCAATCAAACGTCGATCACGGCCCATAAGGAGGGCTTATGCCTGAACTCAAGTCACGGCAGGTCTCCCAGCTCCCTCCGCTTCAGGCGATCCGGGTATTCGAGGCGGTGGCGCGGCATCTTTCCTTCACCAAGGCCGCCGGCGAGCTCGGCATGACGCAGGCGGCGGCGAGCTATCAGATCAAGCTTCTGGAGGAGCGCGTCGGGGCGCCTTTGTTCCTGCGCCGGCCAAGGCAGATCGTGTTGACCGAGGCCGGACAACGGATGGCGCCTGCGGTCAGCGAGGCGTTCGCCCTGTTGGGTGGAGCCTATGCCGCGGCGCGCAGCGGCGCCGATGGGGTGCTCTGCGTCTCGACGCTGCTGACCTTTGCCTCGAACTGGCTGGCGCAGCATCTCGGCTCGTTCCAGGTCGCGCATCCGTCGCTGGCCGTGCGTCTCGATACATCGAACCGCCTCGTCGATTTCGCCCGCGAGGATATCGACATCGCCATCCGTTCGGGCGGCGGAAACTGGCCGGGCGTGGAGGTGCACAAGCTTTTCAATGCGCACTTCACGCCGATGCTGAGCCCGAAACTCGCGGCGACCATCGGCGGAGTGAAGGAGCCTGCCGATCTGTTGCGCCTGCCGATCCTCGATCCCGGCGACATCTGGTGGCGGGACTGGTTTATCGCCGCCGGCCTGCCGGTCGAGGAATTGGCCAAGCGCCCCGGCTCCAGCATGGGGGCGCAGGCCTATGAGGCAAACGCCGCGATCGCCGGGCAGGGCGTGGCGATCGTGACGGCCGCTCTCTTCAAGGCCGAGCTTGCCGATGGCCGCCTGATCCAGCCTTTCGATCTGGTCGGCGACGACGGCCAGGCCTATTGGCTGGTCTATCCCCAGGCGCGGCGCAACGTGCCGAAGATCCGCGCTTTTCGCGAATGGATCCTGGCTGAGATTGCCGGCCAGTAGGTCGGCAATTTATCCAATCAAGTGGGCGCCGAAATCCGGCATTTCGCGTGCGCCGATAGCCATCCCACTGTTCTTCAAACACCCCCGAACGCGTCTGGAACCGGATGCTGCACGAGATTTCGTGCTGCGCTGCAGCAACGAATCCGGCTTGACATAAATCATGCGAAATGAGTAATTGCTCACAGCCAAGGCAAATGCTCAGCTTGGTCTATGGGAGGAATTTGATGAAACTTCGCACGCTCACCCTGGGTCTGTTGTCGGCCAGCACCCTTGCGTTCGCCGCGCATGCCGAATCCATCACCATCGCCACCGTCAACAATGGCGATATGGTCCGCATGCAGACGCTGACCGACGACTTCACCGCCAAGAACCCCGATATCCAGCTCCAGTGGGTCACGCTCGAGGAGAACGTGCTGCGCGAGCGCGTCACCACCGACATCGCCACCAAGGGCGGCCAGTACGACGTGATGACCATCGGCACCTACGAAGTTCCGATCTGGGCCAAGCAGAGTTGGCTGCTGCCGCTGGACAAACTCGGCGACGACTATGACGTCAAGGACATCATCCCGGCCATCGCCAACGGCCTGTCGGTCGACGGCAAGCTTTATGCGGCACCGTTCTACGGCGAAAGCTCCTTCGTCATGTACCGCAAGGACCTGATGGAGAAGGCCGGGCTGACCATGCCCGACGCGCCGACCTGGGACTTCATCAAGCAGGCCGCCGAGAAGATGACCGATCGCGCCAACGGCGTGAACGGCGTCTGCTTGCGGGGCAAGGCCGGCTGGGGCGAGAACATGGCCTTCCTGACCGCCATGTCGAACTCCTTCGGCGCACGCTGGTTCGATGAGAACTGGAAGCCGCAATTCGACCAGCCCGAGTGGAAGAACACGCTGCAGTTCTATGTCGACCTGATGAAGGCCAATGGCCCCGAGGGCGCATCTTCGAACGGCTTCAACGAAAACCTGGCGCTGTTCCAGCAGGGCAAGTGCGGCATGTGGATAGACGCCACCGTCGCTGCGTCCTTCGTCTCAGACCCGAAGAACTCCACGGTCGCCGACAAGGTCGGCTATGCGCTGGCGCCCGACAATGGCTTGGGCAAGCGCGGCAACTGGCTGTGGGCCTGGTCGCTGGCCATTCCCGCCGGCACGCAGAAGGCTGACGCGGCTCAGAAGTTCGTGTCCTGGGCAACCAGCAAGGACTATCTCGAGCTCGTCGCATCGAAGGAAGGCTGGGCCAATGTTCCGCCCGGAACGCGCTCCTCGCTCTACGCCAACCCCGAATACCAGAAGGCAGCGCCTTTCGCCAAGATGACGCTGGACTCGATCAACGCCGCCGATCCGACGCATCCGACCGTCAAGCCGGTACCCTATGTCGGTGTCCAGTTCGTCGCCATCCCTGAGTTCCAGGGCCTTGGCACCACCGTCGGCCAGCTGTTCTCGGCGGCACTCGCCGGCCAGACCAGTGTCGACGACGCCTTGAAGCAGGCCCAGGACGCCGCCACCGCAACGATGACCGAGGGCGGTTATATCCAGTAGGCTCCTCCCGGTGGCGAACGCCGGCTGCCCATCATGGCCGGCCCCCACCTTGACCAGCAGGGGGCCGCCCGAATCCCAGTTCGGGCGGCCACCTTCAAACTCTGAAAATTTGGCTGACCTTTGAAGGGTGACCGTCATGGCTACTCAGCAGACCCGTTCGCTTGCCCGCTTCATGATGGCGCCATCCGTGGTGCTGCTGTTCGTCTGGATGATCGTTCCGCTGGCATTCACCCTGTGGTTCTCCTTCCAGCAGTACAATCCGCTCAACCCGATCCGTGACGGGTTCGTCGGCTTCTCGAACTACGCGCTTTTTTATTCCAATCCGGCATTCCTGCAGTCGATCCTCAACACGCTTATCCTCGTTGGCAGCGTGCTTTTGATCACGGTGATCGGCGGCATCCTGCTGGCGCTTCTGATCGATCAGCCGATGTGGGGACAGGGCATCGTCCGTATCCTCGTCATCTCGCCGTTCTTCGTCATGCCGCCGGTCGCCGCACTGGTCTGGAAGAACATGATCATGCATCCGCAATACGGCGTCTTTGCCGACATTGCGCGCTTCTTCGGCGGGCAGCCGATCGACTGGTTTGGGCAGTATCCCATGCTGGCGATCATCATCATCGTCGCCTGGCAGTGGCTGCCGTTTGCGACATTGATCCTCTTGACATCCCTGCAGTCGCTCGACGGCGAGCAGAAGGAAGCCGCCGAGATGGACGGGGCCGGCTTCATCAGCCGCTTCATCTATTTGACGCTGCCGCACATGTCGCGCGCCATCACCGTCGTCATCCTGATCCAGACGATCTTCCTTCTGTCGGTCTATGCCGAGATCCTCGTCACCACCAATGGCGGCCCGGGCTACGCCTCCACCAACCTGCCCTTCCTCGTCTACCAGAAGGCGTTGCTGGAGTTCAAAATCGGCCAGGCATCCGCCGGCGGCATCCTCGCCGTCATTCTCGCCAACATCGTCGCCTTCTTCGCCATGCGCGCGGTCGGCAAGAACCTGGACAAATAAGGGAGGAAACGATGGCACGTGCAGTCAGCACCAAGCACAAGACGATTGCGACCGCGGCCGCCTGGATCGTCGCCCTGCTGATCTTCTTCCCGATCCTCTATACGATCATCACCTCGTTCAAGTCGGAGCAGGAGGCCATCCAGGGCTTCAACCTGTTTCCGTCGGGAACCACGGAGAGCTATACCGCGGTCGAGGCGCAGAGCGGCTACTTCAAATTCTTCCTCAACTCGGTGTTCCTGTCGGTCGGCTCGACTATCCTGGCTTTGCTCGTCGCCATACCGGCGGCCTGGTCGATGGCGTTCTCGCCGGGCAAGTGGACCAAGGACATCCTGATGTGGATGCTTTCCACCAAGATGATGCCGGCGGTTGCCGTGCTGTTCCCGATCTACCTGATCTTCCGCGATACCGGACTGCTCGACAGCCGCATCGGTCTGATGGTCATGCTGATGCTGATCAACCTGCCGATCGTGGTGTGGATGCTCTACACCTACTTCCGCGAAATCCCGGGCGAGATCCTGGAAGCGGCGCGCATGGATGGCGCATCGCTCTGGAACGAGATCGTCTATGTGCTGACGCCGATGGCTGTGCCGGGCATCGCCTCGACGATGCTGCTCAACATCATCCTGGCATGGAACGAGGCGTTCTGGACGATCCGGCTGACCACCACCGAGGCGGCCCCGCTCACCGCCTTCATCAGTTCCTTCTCAAGCCCTCAAGGGTTGTTCTGGGCCAAGCTGTCGGCGGCCTCGACGCTGGCGATCGCGCCGATCCTGATCATGGGCTGGTTCAGCCAGAAGCAGCTGGTGCGCGGCCTGACATTTGGTGCCGTGAAGTAGCGACTTTGCTCGAAGCATCTGGCGAAAAATAACCCCTCGGGGAGGAAACCATGGGAAACATCACGCTCAAGCACGTCTCCAAGTCGTTCGGGTCGACGATCATCATTCCAGGTATCGATCTGGTCATCGAGAACGGCGAGTTCGTCGTCTTCGTCGGCCCGTCGGGCTGCGGCAAGTCCACGCTGCTGCGACTGATCGCCGGGTTGGAGGATACCACCGCCGGCACCATCAACATCGACGGCCGCGACGTCACCGGCGAGGCGCCGGCCAAGCGCAAGCTGGCCATGGTGTTCCAGTCCTATGCGCTCTACCCGCACATGACGGTGGCCAAGAACATCGCCTTCCCGCTGAAGATGGCGGGAGAGAACCAGGCGACCATCGATCGGAAGGTGAAGGACGCGGCGCGCATCCTGAACCTCACCAACTATCTCGATCGCCGCCCCGGCCAGCTCTCCGGCGGTCAGCGCCAGCGCGTCGCCATCGGCCGCGCCATCGTGCGCCAGCCATCGGCTTTCCTTTTCGACGAACCTCTGTCCAACCTCGACGCCGCGCTGCGCGGCACCATGCGGCTGGAGATCAGTGAACTGCATCATCAGCTCAAGACGACGATGATCTACGTCACCCACGACCAGGTCGAGGCGATGACCATGGCCGACAAGATCGTGGTGCTCAATGCCGGCAACATCGAACAGGTCGGCTCACCGATGGAACTCTACAAGACGCCGAAGAACCTGTTCGTCGCCGGTTTCATCGGTTCGCCCAAGATGAACCTGATCGAAGGCGCGCCGGCGGCCAAACATGGCGCCAAGACCGTCGGCATCCGTCCCGAGCATATGAACATCTCGAAGACTTCAGGCGAATGGAAAGCCACGGTCGGCGTCGCCGAGCATCTCGGCTCCGACACGTTTTTGCACGTGCAGGCCGACGGCGTCGGGCCGCTGACGGTGCGCGCCGACGGCGAACTGGCCGCCCATCACGGCGACACGATCTATCTGACGCCGGACAAGACCAAGCTGCACCGCTTTGGCGCCGACGGAAAGGCGATGATGCAATGAGGCTGAAGGGTAAATCGGCGCTGATCACCGGGTCGGCGCGCGGCATCGGCAGGGCGTTCGCCGAAGCCTATGTCCGCGAGGGCGCCACGGTCGCCATCGGCGACATCAATCTCGAAGCCGCCGAAAAGACCGCCTCAGAGATCGGCGGCAACGCTTACGCGGTGAAACTGGACGTCACCGACCTCGCTTCGATCGAGGCGGCCGTCAAGGCGGTCGAGACAAGGGCCGGCGGGCTGGACATTCTGATCAACAACGCCGCTCTGTTCGACCTGGCGCCGATCGTCGAGATCACCAAGGCGAGCTATGACAGATTGTTTTCCGTCAATGTCGCCGGCACGCTGTTCATGCTGCAGGCCGCCGCCCGCTCGATGATCGCGGCTGGTCGGGGCGGCAAGATCATCAACATGGCGAGCCAGGCCGGGCGCCGCGGCGAGGCGCTGGTCGCCGTCTATTGCGCTACCAAGGCCGCCGTTATCTCGCTCACTCAGTCGGCGGGACTCGACCTGATCAAGCACCACATCAACGTCAATGCTATTGCGCCGGGCGTCGTCGACGGCGAGCACTGGGATCATGTCGATGCCCTGTTCGCCAAATACGAGAACCGTCCGAAGGGCGAGAAGAAGAGACTGGTCGGCGAAGCCGTGCCTTATGGTCGCATGGGCACGGCGCAAGACCTCACCGGCATGGCGGTGTTCCTGGCCAGCGACGACGCCGAATACATCGTCGCCCAGACCTACAATGTCGATGGCGGCCAGTGGATGAGTTGAGGGGGCGAAGGCGCTCTTCTCCCCGTCTCCTCCACGGGGGGAAGAGCCGTCCCGCTAAAGGGTAAAAGCAGATGACCGTGAAACTCTCTTCCTCCATCCTCGCCAAGCTTCCGCCTGAGGTCGCCGGCCCGAAATACGATCGCGCGGCGCTCAAGGCCGGCATCGTGCATTTCGGCGTCGGCAACTTTCATCGCTCGCATCAGGCCGTCTATCTCGACGATCTGTTCAATGCGGGCGTCGGCCACGACTGGGCACTTGTCGGCGCCGGCGTCTTCGACGGCGAAAAGGTCGGCCGCGGCAAGTTGCAGGAACAGGACTGGCTGACCACCGTGGTCGAGCAGGATTCTGGCCACATGAGCGCCCGCGTCACCGGTGTCATGATCGATTTCCTGATGCCGGGCGACGCGGCCGCGATCATAGAACGGCTTGCCGATCCGGCGATAAGGATCGTTTCGCTGACCATCACCGAGGGTGGCTACTTCATCGACCCGGCGTCGGGCGTGTTCAACCCGACCCATCCCGACATCGTCGCCGATGCGCAGCCGGAAGCAACGCCGAAGACTGTCTTCGGCATCATTCTTGCCGGGCTGATGCGCCGCCGCGACGACGGCATCGTGCCCTTCACAATCATGTCCTGCGACAACATCCCTCACAACGGCCATGTCACCGCTGATGGCGTCATCGGCCTCGCCCGGCTGATTGACGAGAATCTGGCGACCTGGGTGAGCGATAACGTTGCCTTTCCCAACGGCATGGTCGACCGCATCACGCCGGCCACCACTGACCGCGAGCGTGGCATTCTCTCGAGCGAATTCGGTCTCGACGACAACTGGCCGGTATTCTGCGAACCGTTCAGGCAATGGGTGCTCGAGGATCGTTTCACCAACGGCCGTCCGCCGCTGGAAAAGGTCGGCGTACAGTTCGTCAGTGATGTCGCGCCCTACGAGTTGATGAAGATCCGCATCCTCAATGGCGGTCATGCGACCATCGCCTATCCGGCCGGGCTGATGGACATCCATTTCGTCCACGAGGCAATGCAGGAGCCGCTGGTGCGCGGCTTTCTCGACAGACTGGAGCACGACGAGATCATCCCGACCGTGCCGCCGGTGCCGGACACCGTGCTTGAAGACTATTATCAACTCATTGAGCACCGCTTCTCCAATCCGAAGATCGGCGACACCATCCGCAGGCTCTGCCTCGACGGCTCCAACCGGCAGCCGAAATTCATCATCCCGACCATCGCCGACCGGTTGAAGGCCGGCAAGGGCGTCGCCGGCCTGGCGCTGGAATCGGCGCTGTGGTGCCGCTACTGCTTCGGCACCACAGATAGCGGCGTCGTCATCGAACCCAATGATCCGAGCTGGGACCGGCTGCAGACGACCGCCAGGGCGGCAAAGGATGCGCCTGCCGCCTGGCTGGCGATGGATGACATCTATGGCGAGGTCGGACGCTCGGCGCAGTTCGTCGAGGCCTTCGCCCATGCGCTCAAGGCGCTCTGGGCCGATGGTGCGCGTGCGACACTGACGCGCTATCTCGCCGGCAATCTCTAAGATCGGCTCAATGCCCATGACGCCTGACCTGGTCATTTTCGACTGCGACGGCGTGCTGGTCGACAGCGAGGGGCTGTCCGTTTCGGCGCTGCTTAGCATGATCACGCTCGCCGGCGGCAGTGTCAGCGAGGACGCCGCCTATGAGCATTTCCTCGGCAAGAGCATGAAAAACGTCCGCGAAATCCTCGGCCGCGACTTCGGACTTGATATCACCGACCAGCACCTGAGCGAGATGCGCGTCGAGCTGATGCGCAAATTTCGCGAGGAGCTGAAACCGATTCCCGGCATCGGGCAGGTTCTGCCGAGGCTCGCCATGCCATGCTGCGTTGCTTCCTCCGGCACGCTGGACCGCATCCGCTGTGCGCTCGACGTCACCGGGCTGCTCGGGCTGCTCGAGCCGCATCTGTTCAGCGCCGCCATGGTGGCGCGGGGCAAGCCGGCGCCGGACCTTTTTCTCCACGCAGCCGCCAACATGGGGGCAATCCCGCAAAATTGTCTCGTCGTCGAGGACAGCCCCGCCGGCGTCGCGGCGGCACGGGCGGCGGGCATGCGCGTCCTTGCCTTCACCGGCGGTTCGCATGCCGGCAACCCGGCACTGAAAGCGCGGCTTGCGTCGAGTGAACCGGACTTTATATTCGCTGACATGCTGCAATTGCCCGATCTGATTGCAGGCCTGGGAGCGAGAGCAAGAACACCTTGACGAACAGTTTCGTTTGCGCGGTCGATGTCGGCACCGGGAGCGCCCGTGCGGGCATTCTCGACACCGGAGGCACCTTGCTCGGTCGCGCCGAGCACCCGATCGTCATGAACCGGCCGAAGGCCGACCAGGCCGAACACGATTCGCAGGATATCTGGTCGGCAGTCTGCATTGCCGTGCGCGCCGCCCGCGAAAAAGCCGGCGTGGCAGCGGAGGACATTGTCGGCATCTCCTTCGACGCGACCTGCTCGCTGGTGGTGCGGGGCAAGGATGGTGGCCAGCTCAGCGTATCGGTGTCGGGCGACAGGCGCTGGGACACCATCGTCTGGCTCGATCACCGCGCCATTGCCGAGGCCGATGAATGCACCGAAAGCCGCCATGCCGTGCTCGACTATATCGGCGGCGTCATGTCGCCCGAAATGGAGACGCCGAAGCTGATGTGGCTGAAGCGCAACCTGCCCGGGACATGGAACGAAGCCGGCTATCTATTCGACCTGGCCGACTTTCTCAGTTGGAAGGCGACCGGTTCGCTCGCCCGCTCGCAATGTACGCTGACCGCCAAATGGACCTATCTGGCGCATGAATTGACCGGCTGGCGGCACGACTTCTTCCAAGCAGTCGGGCTCGGCGATCTTTTCGAGCATGGCAATCTGCCTGACAAGGCCAGCCCGGTCGGCGCCGATCTCGGCCCGCTGAGTGCGGAAGCTGCGGCTGAGCTTGGCCTGACCGAAAAATGCCGGGTCGGCGCCGGCGTCATCGATGCCTACGCCGGCGCGCTCGGCGTGCTCGGCGGCTTTGCCGGCGATGAAACCAACATCGGCCGGCATCTGGCGCTGATCGCCGGCACCTCGAGCTGCGTCATGGCGATGTCGCCCGACCCGCAACCCTTTGCCGGCGTCTGGGGCCCGTATTATGGCGCAGCGCTTCCCAGCCTTTGGCTGTCGGAAGGCGGCCAGTCAGCCACCGGCGCGCTGCTCGATCACATCATCCGCTGGCACGGCGCCGGCGGTGAGCCGGATACCGCCATGCACGCCAGGATCGCTCGGCGCGTTGCCGAACTGCGCACCGTCGAGGGCGAGAGCCTTGCGGCAAGGCTGCATGTGCTTCCGGATTTCCACGGCAACCGCTCGCCGCTCGCCGACCCGCATGCCGTCGGCGTCATCAGCGGGCTGACGCTGGATTCCTCCTTCGACAGCTTGTGCAAGCTCTATTGGCGCACCGCCGTAAGCATTGCGCTAGGCGTGCGCCATGTGCTGGAAGCCCTGAACGAGAACGGCTATCTGATCGACACGCTGCATGTCACCGGCGGCCACACCAAGAACCTGCTGCTGATGGAGCTTTATGCAGACGCCACCGGCTGCACGGTGGTCGAGCCGCTGGCCGATGAGGCCGTGTTGCTCGGCACCGGCATGATCGCCGCCACGGCCGCCGGCCTCTTTCCCGATTTGAACGCCGCCTGCGTCGCCATGCAGCAAGGCGGCAAGACGCGAGAGCCCAATTCGGCGGCCGCCGGCCGGTTCGACCGCGACTATCGTGTGTTTCTGGAGATGCACCGGCAGAGGCAGGCGCTGGACGCGATCAGATAGACGCGAACAAGCCTGTAAAGCGTCTGCTATCTCTGGTTCCATCGCCGGATAATTGGTTCGCTAAGGTCGTGCTCATAGCCGAGTACGCTTGTGCTGGCGGTATCCAGCACGAACAGCGCGCCATTTTGCGGCGGCAGGCCGAGCCAGCGCGCCGCCAGCACCCGCAGGAAATGCGAGCTTGAAAACACCAGAACATTGCCGTTGACGCCACGCAGTTCGTCGATGATCCGATCCGCCCTTGCACCGACGTCCTCTGCCGCCTCGCCATCAGGGCAGCCGTCGCGAAAGAGACGCCAGCCGGGGCGTTCGATGAGGATCTGCTTTGTGGTCAGCCCCTCGTAGGCGCCGTAATCCCATTCCGCCAGATCGGCCTTCTTCACGCCGGCCGAACCGAAGCCGGCCAGCGTACAAGTCTTGAAGGCGCGCTGCGACGGACTCGACCAGACAGCCTGGAACGAAAGGCCCTGCAACCGCTCAGCGACCCGCCCGGCAGCCGCCTCGCCGGCAGGCGTCAGCGGTATGTCGGTCAGGCCGGTGTGCTTTCCCGACGCGCTCCATTCCGTCTCGCCATGCCGAACCAGATAGATTTCGGGAAACGCGCTCATCCGCATGCCTTTCGATGGAATCCGATATCTTGCCTGCTCGTCAGGTCAGTCAGCGACCCAACCATAGCGGCTTCTGCGCTCTCTCCAAACAAGCGGGTTAAACGGGCGGGAATGAGACCGTACGCGCTGGCTCAACCCTTCCCCGCGTCAGCCTCTTGCCATAGCTGCCAATTTCGTGGACAAGCCGTGCCGTTGATGCGGAATCCGGGCCGACCACGGCTATTTTCCGCGCTGAGACGCTGCTTCCGGCCTTTTTGCCGACGCGCCGCAATCGGATAGGCGAAAATGTCTGCGATCGAAGCCGGCGCTCGCGCGCCGGAAAATCTTTGGCGTCAGGAAATCAGGGCGACGCTGGCGCTCGCCTGGCCGATGGTGCTCACCAATCTCGGCCAGACCGCGATGACCGCCACCGACGTCATGATGATGGGGCGGCTGGGTCCGGACACGCTGGCCAGCGGTGCGCTCGGCGCCAACCTCTATTTCATGCCGCTGATTTTCGGGCTTGGCCTGATGCTGGCGACCTCGCCGATGATCGCCACGGAACTCGGCCGCCGTCGCCATTCCGTGCGCGATCTGCGCCGCACCGTGCGGCAGGGCCTGTGGCTGGCGATCCTCATCTCAATCCCGATCTGGATATTTCTCTGGTACGGCGAGGCCGTATTGCTGGCCATAGGCCAGGAACCGGCGCTGGCGCATCAGGCCGGCATCTACCTGCGCTGGCTCGAATGGGCGGTTCTGCCCTTCTACGGCTATATCGTCCTGCGCTCGTTCATCTCGGCGCTGGAGCGGCCGGGTTGGGCGCTGGTCATCGTCTTCGTAGCCGTCGCCTGCAATGTCTTCTTCAACTGGGTGTTCATGTTCGGCAATCTCGGCGCCCCTTCGATGGGCATCGCCGGCTCCGGCCTCGCCACCACGCTGTCCAGCACTCTGATGTTCGTCGGCATGGCGGCGGTGGTGATGCTTGAGCCGAAGTTTCGCCGTTATCGGCTGTTCGGGCGCTTCTGGCGGGCCGACTGGCCGCGCTTCAAGGGCCTGCTGCGGCTCGGCCTGCCGATCGCCGGTCTCCTCGCCTTCGAGGTGACGATCTTCAACGCGGCAGCCCTTCTGATGGGCCTGATCGACGCGGCATCGCTCGCCGCGCATGCCATCGCCATCCAGATCGCCTCGATCAGCTTCATGGTGCCGCTCGGCCTCAACCAGGCGGCTACGGTGCGCGTCGGGCTCGCCCATGGCGCCGGCAATCCGGAAGGTGTTTCCCGCGCCGGCTGGACCGCTTTTGTCATTGGCGTCTCGTTCATGGCGCTGATGGGGCTGGTGATGATCCTGTGGCCGCAGCTGCTGATCAGCGCCTTCATCAATCTTGGTGAACCGGCCAATGCCAGGGTGATCGGGCTTGCCGTGTCGTTCCTGGCCTTTGCCGCGCTGTTCCAGATTTTCGACGGCGCGCAAGCGGTTGCCGCCGGCATGCTGCGCGGCCTGCACGACACCAAGGTGCCGATGATCTATGCCGCGATCGGATATTGGGGTATCGGCCTGCCCCTGGGCGTGCTGCTCGCCTTCTATTCCGGCCTCGACGGCGTCGGCATCTGGATCGGCCTGTCGTTAGGGCTGGCGGTGGTGGCGGCGCTGCTTCTGGCCCGCTGGCTGCGGCGCGACAGGATCGCGCCGCCGCTCTCCTTCGGGCATTGAAGCAGAATCCCGACGGTCGACCGGTGCGACTCAGCGGGCCGCCGCGCGTTCAAGCCTGCGTGCATATTGCGTCAGCGGAAAACACATGACGAAGAAGATCAGCGCCACCAGCCCATAGACGGTGAACGGTTCGAAGGTCGCATTGTTGATCGCGTTGGATGTCCTGACCAGTTCCTCGAAACCGATGATCGAGGTCAGCGCGGTCGACTTGATCAGCTGCACCAGGAAACCGACAGTCGGCGCACGGGTGATCGAGAACGCCTGCGGCAGGATGATCAGCCGGAGTTCCTGCAGATAGTGGAGGCCGAGGCTGGCGCCGGCATCCCACTGGCCGCGCGGCAGCGCATCGACGCCGCCGCGCCAGATCTCGGCGAGATAGGCGCTGGCGAAAAAGGTGAGGCCAAGCGCTGCGGCGGTCCACGGCTCGATGCGCAAGCCCAGCATCGGCAGGCCGAAGAACATCAGGAAGAGCTGCATGAGCAGCGGCGTTCCCTGAAAAAGCGCGATGTAGCCCGATGCAAGCCGCCGCGCCCATTTATTCTTGGCGATCCGGAAGAGCAGCACGAGCATCCCGACCACGCCGCCGCCGGCGAAAGCCGCCAGCGACAGAAGCACCGTCCAGCGCGCGGCGAGGACAAGGTTTCGGACGATGTCCCAGAAGGTGAATTCGATCATGACACGCCGGCTCCCAGAGCGCGGCGGCCGCCGCTGACCAGCAGCCGGCGCAGCCCCATCGACAGAAGGAGATAGACGATCGTCACCACGAAATACGTCTCGAATGCGCGGAAGGTGCGCGCCTGCAGCATGTCGGCCTCGTAGGTCAGTTCGCGCACCGCGATCTGCGACACCACGGCGGACTCCAGCATCATGATGATGATCTGGCTGGTCAGCGCCGGATAGATCACCTTGAGCGCCTGCGGCAGCACGATCTTGACGAACACCTGACGTGGCCTGAGCCCAAGCGCCAGTGCTGCTTCCGTCTGCCCGCGCGGCACAGCGTCGAGCCCGGCGCCGACGATCTCGATCGTGTAGGCCGCCATGTTGAGCGTCATTGCCAGCATGGCGGCCAGCAGCGGATCGAGCCTTATGCCGATGCTCGGCAGCCCGAAGAAGATGAAGAACAGCTGCACCAGGAACGGCGTGTTGCGCATCACCTCGACATAGACGGCGATGGCTCGCTTGAGCAGCACAGGGCCGTTTCGCCGCCCAGCCGCCCCGAGGATGCTGAGCAGCGTCCCTGCGAGGGTGGTGATGACGATCAGCAGGATCGTCGTGCCTGCACCGCGCGTGATCGCGCCCGCGGCACCGGCAAGCCAGCCGAAGTCCAGGTTATAGCCCATGAGGATAGGTCCTGACCCTTTAGCAGGGCTGAATGCGGCAAGACAAACGGTAGGGCGGTGCCGGTTCCAGGAGAACCGGAGCCGCTCTGGAGGTCAATCCTTGAGGTTGTCGGGATTGAGCGGAGTCTTCAGCCACCTTTGCGAGCTCTCGTCCAGCTTGCCGTCGGCCAGCATCTTGGCGACCGCGTCGTTGACCGCCTGCTTCAGTCGGTTCTCGTTCTTGTTGAGGCCGATATGCGACGGCGAGGTGAGAAGCTGGAACTTCTGCTCCGGCTTCAGTGCCTCCTGGCGGGCGAGCACCTGGGCGCCGACGTCGTTGCCGACGACCATCAGCTGGGTCTGGCCCGAGATGAAGGCCTGGATGACGGAATTATAGTTGTCGAAACGGCGGATATCGGCCGAGGCGGGGGCTGCCTCGGTCAGCGACGTATCTTCCAGCGTGCCGCGGTTGACGGCGATCGATTTGTCGGCGAGGTCTTTCTTGCCTTCGACCATGAGCGAGGCCGGGCCGATCACGGCGATATAGTAGGGCGCGTAGGCGGCGGCGAAATCGATCACCTGCTCACGCTCCTTGGAGTAGCCGACGCTCATCAGGATATCGACGCGCTTGTCGGTAAGATACGGGATGCGGTTCTGGCCGGTCACGCTGACCAAATTGAGCTTGACATTGAGCTGTTCGGCGATGAACTGCGCCACGTCGATGTCATAGCCCTTGATGCTCATATCGGCACTGGCCGAGGAGAAGGGCGGAAAGTCGGAGAAAATGCCGACATTGATGGCGCCGGCCTTGGTGATGTCGTCGACCGCGTCGGCCCTGGCGGCCTGGGTGGCAAGACCAAAGCCGGCGAGCATCAGCACGCCGGCGATGGATGATTTGAGCTTCATATGAAGTGCCATTATCGTTCCCCTGCTGGAAGCTTGTTTGTTTTGAAAGCGGCCGCCGGCTCCAGCGCGGCGCTCGCCTTGGAACTTCTGATTGGACCATGATCTGTTGGTCAGCGGAGCAACAAACCGGTGTCCGCCGTCGGGATCATGGTCTGAATGCGTCAGGCCCCCTTGCCTGAGATCGCCGGGCTGAAGACCATCAGGCTGAGGATCTCGAACAGCACCTGCGCGCCGGCATGGGCCGTGTTGGTGGTCGCGTCATATTGCGGCGCCACCTCGACGACGTCGCCGCCGACGATGTTGAGGCCCTTCAGGCCGCGCAGCAGTTCAAGCACCTCCCGCGTCGTCAGCCCGCCGACTTCCGGCGTGCCGGTGCCGGGCGCGAATGCCGGGTCGATGCTGTCGATGTCGAAGGACACATAGGTCGGGCCATCGCCGACGACCTGGCGCGCCTTCGCGATGATGGCGGGCATGCCGAGGCCGGTCACCTCTTCGGCATGCACGACGGTCATGCCGGATTCGTAGGTGAACTCCCACAGATACTCGGCCGAGCCGCGGATGCCGATCTGGATGGTCCGCGACGGATCCAGCACCCCGTCCAGCACCGCGTTGCGGAACGGCCCGCCATGGTGGAACTTGGTCATGTCGAACAAGCCGCTGGTGTCGCAGTGGGCGTCGATATGGATCATGCCGACCGGCGCTTTTTTGCCGACAGCCTTCAGGATCGGATGGCTGATCGAATGATCGCCGCCGACCGACAGCGGGATGACGCCGGCATCGACGATCTGGTTCGTGCGACGCTCGATGTCGTCATGGCTGGTTTCCAGCCGGTAGCGGCTCTGGAATGGCACGTCACCGATATCGGCCACCTTCAGCTCGTGTGTCGGGGCGCATTCCAGCACATGGTTGTAGGGGCCGATGCGCTCGATGGCGCGCAGCGCCCTTGGCCCAAAGCGGGCGCCCGGCCGGTTGGTCACGCCAAGGTCCATCGGCACGCCGATCATCGCCACCTGCAGATCGCCGAAATCAGGATTGTCGGCGGCAATTTCCCGGTAAGGCGCGGCGAGGAAGGTCGGAATGCCGGAATAGGGCGCCAGCCGCGTGCCGCTCTTGGAGAAGATCTTGTCGGCGACGCGCCGGAATTTGGGGTCGAACATCTCGCCGCCATGGCTTTCGCCATATTTGCGGCGCAACGATTCGAGCTTGCCGCGATCATAACCCATGTCGGTCCTCCATGGCTGGTGCGGAGCGGCCATCAATGACGGTCGCCGTCCTGCCGGCTGCCTGCGGATTTCACGTCTTGATGCTGTTCGACCCAAAGTGTCTTGCAGCTGCTTTGAAAAATCAATTGATATTGTTAGGGTCTTTGCTGTGAGAAAATCTCACATTATGTTGAGCAGGTCGTATCCGTAGACCTGTTCCATTTTTCGGGATCGTGTTCCTTTGAGGCTCCGATGGCCAAGCGTCTGCCTCCCCTGAATCCGCTGCGCGCCTTCGAGGCAACAGCGCGCCATGCCTCGCTGACCATGGCGGCGGCTGAGCTCAACGTCACCCACGGCGCCATCAGTCATCAGATCAAGGCGCTCGAACAGTCGCTTGGCGTCAAGCTGTTCGAGCGCGCCGGTCAGCGGGTGAAGCTGACGCCGCACGGGGCCGAATTGCTGCCGGCGGTGTCGACCGCCTTCGACGGCATCGCGGCCGCCACGCAGCGCATGACAAGGCCGGCGAGCACCGGCGCCCTCTCGGTATCCTGCGTGCCGGCGCTGCTGTTGCTGTGGATGATTCCGCGGCTCGGCAGCTTCACCTCGCAATATCCGGACATCAGGCTGACGCTGATCCCGTCCAATGACGCCAAGGACGTCCGCGCGCCACATATCGACGTCTGCGTCCACTATGGCGACGGCAGCTGGACCGATTGCTGGATGCGCAAATGGTCGGGTCTCGAACTGTTCCCGGTGGTCAGCCCGACGCTGATCAACAACCGTCCGATCCGCACCGTGCGCGATCTCGCCGACCACGTCTTCCTGCATGGCGACGACGGCCGCGAGTGGCACACCTGGCTGGCCGCCGCCGATGCGCTCGATCTGGAGCGCGGCCGCCGGCACCATCTCGGCGACGCGCGCATGGCGAGTGAGGCGGCGGTTCATGGTCACGGCGTGGCGCTTGGCGATACTGTGACGGCAAGCGGGCTGCTCGCCAGGGGACTGCTTGTCGCGCCGTTCAGCCTGTCGGTGCCGGCGGTCGACGATTTCTACGTCGTCTGTCGCAACGAGATGAGGTCGGCACCGATCGTGCAGCTGTTCATCGACTGGCTATTTGCCGAGAAAGAACAGGCCGACGGACGCGCCGATGCGCCGGTGGCGGGCCGCATCGGCATCCGCCGGAAGCGCCCGGCGCTGCGAGTGGTCGGCGCCAAGACCGCTTCCTGAGGCCGCGATTGCCGAAGCCGCATGCTTGCCGCCGGCTTTTCTTTTTGTCGGGCCAGCCCGCAAAGCGGGAGGCGCTTTCAAAAATTCAATGCTAAGAGGCATTCCGCAGGGAGCGAGCAGTGAAGGCGGCATCGAGACATGACTAAGACCGATATAGCGCGGCGCGTCTACAACCACACCTGGAAGCTCGACCCGATCGTCCGCAGCCTGCTCGACACCGATTTCTACAAGCTGCTGATGCTGCAGATGATCTGGGGCATGTATCCCAAGATCGACACCACCTTCTCGCTGATCAACCGCACCACTTCGGTTCGCCTTGCCGACGAGATCGACGAGGCGGAACTGCGCGATCAGCTCGACCATGCCCGCACCTTGCGCTTCTCCAAGAAAGAGATGATCTGGCTCGGCGGCAATACCTTCTATGGCCGCAAGCAGATCTTCGAACCGGAATTCCTCGCCTGGCTTGAAAATTTCCAGCTGCCGGAATACGTGCTTTCCAAGCGCAATGGCCAGTACGAGCTCACTTTCAGCGGTCCGTGGATGTACACGACGCTGTGGGAGATCCCGGCGCTGGCAATTATCAATGAACTCCGATCCCGCGCGGCCATGCGGGCGTTCGGCCCGTTCGCGCTCGACGTGCTCTATGCCCGCGCCAAGGCCAAAATGTGGGCCAAGACGGAGCGGCTGAAAGCGCTGCCGGATATCCGCATTTCGGACTTCGGCACGCGCCGCCGCCATTCTTTCCTGTGGCAGCGCTGGTGCGTCGAAGCGCTGAAGGAAGGCATCGGCGAGGCTTTCACCGGCACCTCCAACGTGCTTTTGGCCATGGATAACGACCTCGAGGCGCTCGGCACCAACGCGCATGAATTGCCGATGGTGCTCGCCGCCCTCGCCAATTCCGAAAAGGAGTTGAAGCAGTCGCCCTACAAGGTACTGCAGGACTGGCAGCGCTACTATGGCGGCAATCTGCTGATCGTGCTGCCCGATGCTTTCGGCACCGCTTCGTTTCTGCGCGATGCGCCGGACTGGGTCGCCGACTGGACCGGCTTTCGGCCCGACAGCGCGCCGCCGATCGAGGGCGGCGAGAAGATCCTTTCCTGGTGGCGTGAAAAGGGCAAGGACCCCAGGCAAAAGCTGCTCATCTTCTCCGACGGGCTCGAGGTCGAGACCATCGAGGAAACCTACCGCCACTTCCGCGGCAAGGTGCGCATGTCCTTCGGCTGGGGCACCAACCTGACCAACGATTTCGAAGGCTGCGCGCCGACCAACACCAACCGGCTCGACGCCATCTCGCTGGTCTGCAAGGTCACCGAGGCCAATGGCCGCCCGGCGGTCAAGCTGTCCGATAATCCAGCCAAGGGCACCGGCGACGAGAAGGAGATCGAACGCTATTTGCGTATATTTGGCGAGAAAGACCGCGTGGAGCAACTGGTCAAGGTGTGAGGGGCGAGGGAACTCTTGGATAGCATGAGTTCCTTCGCCGCAGAGCGCTGCCGCTTGGCAATAGCAATAC
>NZ_RZSU01000087.1:0-26296 GCF_003997585.1 Mesorhizobium sp. M5C.F.Cr.IN.023.01.1.1
TCCGAAAAGGTGCTCACGATCACCTGAAATCGTTGCTCACGATCGTCTGAAATCGTTGCTCATGATCCCGTGAAATCCGTGCTCACGATGCGGTGAAATCCGTGCTCACGATCGCCTGAAATACGCAACCAGCGTCGTTCGCAGCGTCGGATTACCGGATTTCGACACCCCCTGCTCGTGATCGATCGCACCACTCTTCCAGGGCGTCGCCGCCAGGCCGGCATAGGCGGCAAGCTGTCGCCGGTTGTTGTAGTGGCGGGACAAACCTTCCGACCACAGGACGGCGGCAAACTCCGGTCCGATGCCTTTCAGAGCAAGCAGCATCGCCGGAGCGGGCGAGACGGCCAGCTCAGCAGTAAGCATGGCGTCGCGTTCGGCCTCTACCACCTTGATCTGGTCGATCAGCAGCTCGAGCCGGTCGAGTTCGCGGCCAATCTCTGCCGCTTCAGATGGACAGGCAACGGGCGACCATCGCCGGTCTTCAGTTCCTCCAGCCGCTCGCGCCGGTCGCGGCGCAACGGCTAATAGCCGGATATGCCTTGCGCAAACAGCAGCCCCTTGAGGCGATTGACGTGGCGTGTGCGCTCGTTCGTCAATGCTTTCCGCCCGCGTGCAATACGGCGGCGATCTTCTTCCTCGGGTGTGGGAACCCGCAGCATCGCGCACACACGCGGCTCGCCCCGCTTGTAGGCAAGCAGCGCACGCACCAGTGCCTCGCCGTCGATCTTATCGGTCTTGGCCCGCCGCCGCCGACGCGACGTGGCGACCGAGGCCGGATCCACGACGTGGCTCTCGATCCCCTCGGCCTCCAGTACCCGGTGGATCCAGAAGCCGTCGAGTCCCGCTTCCTGGATCACGATGATCGGAAAGCATGTCCCGCTTCGCGCCTCAGCCCTTCGCTTGAGCTCGGTAAACCGCGCTAGCAGGCCGGCGACATCGCCCGCCGCCACCATGTGCTTCGACATCTTCTCTCCGCCACCCGGCAACAGCGACGTGATTAGCCATTTCGAGCGGCTCAATTCCAACGACACAAAAATTGCGCCAAGATGGGTGCGGATAGCGGTCGGTGCTTCCAGTAGGCGAACTGCGACTGGCATGTTTAGCCTCCAAGGTGAGATGTTTTGGCGACCTCACTTTGCCACCGCGCCGGTCGCTAACCACCTCCTCATAGGATCTGAACAGTTCGCCTGTCTGTTCGTCTCCGCCTCGCATGCATCCGTCTCCGAATCCCTTCGGAGACAATGAATCATCGTTGCAAACCGATGGCGAGCGCCTTTTTCAACAGATGGGGTGATTGGGGTCTCGCCCGAGCCCAGATGCGGGCGGCTGCTCCTGTCGGGATGTTAGAACGTGGTCGCCTTGGAGCGCCACAAACATCGGGAAGGAGCAGCCGTGAAGTATTTTGCTGGATTAGACGGTGCGCCGTGACGGCGCGGGAGGTGAATATGGAATAGCCACCTCTCAAGCTTGCTGGTTTTCGACCGGCGGCTGTAATGCCGCCCCGCCCGCAGGAGCAGCGGACGGAAGGAGGCCGAGAAGCCCGACCGGGCGTCGCCGGTCGGGTGTCATAAGCAGATCGGCCTGAACTGTACCGGGTGCGGACCATCGGCCGCAGGCCGGGCTACCACAATGTCTATGGCGAGATAACGAAGTGAGTGCTGGAAGCCTCGGATTCAACCGGTAACGCCTCCAGGTCGCGCGATGGCGTGGGAGGTAAGAAGCGATCAGACGCGGTGGGGCTCGTCTATCCTCACTGCAGGGCGCGGACAACGCGTTCGAGACGGGGGAAAGCTCTCATTGCCCTGTCTTCCGCATCGCCTGGGGTAAAGCTCACCGCCTACGGACATGAAGGTTGGAAATCGGAACACGGGAACTTGGACTGTCTGCCCGGTACGGAACTGGGCTCGCCGCGACGGCCGGAGATGGACGGCACCAAGGGCGGAGCTTCCGTAGTAGTCAGAGCGCGGGAAAGCCGTGCACAGGGCGAAGGGAAGCAGGAAGACGGTAGACTTGCATGACGGAGGAGTGATCTGTGGACATGGATCACCAGACCGACGAGGCCTGGGTACTCGGCGTTCAGCGCAAACTCTATCAGTGGAGTAAGGCAAATCCCGAAGACGCGTGGCGGGACATGTGGGGTTGGGTCACCGACCTGCGCGTGCTGCGTCACGCCTGGCAGCGCGTAGCCTCCAATCGAGGCCGACGCACGGCTGGGATCGACGGGATGACCGTGGGCCGCATCCGGAATGGGATCGGTGAGCAAGGCTTCCTCGAAGGGCTTCAGGCCGAATTGCGCTCCGGCGCATATCGGCCCAGTCCTGCACGGCGCAAGCTCATCCCCAAGGCCGGTAAACCGGGGCGATTCCGGCCCCTGGGCATTCCCACGATCAAGGATCGCGTCGTTCAAGGCGCGGTCAAAACACTTCTGGAGCCGATCTTCGAGGCGCAGTTTTGGCATGTCTCCTATGGGTTTCGACCCGGACGGAGCACGCATGGCGCCTTGGAGCATATCCGACGAGCGGCCTTGCCGCATAAACGCGACAAGGACACGCGGCGGAACCGGATGCCGTATCCATGGGTCTTAGAGCGCGACATTAAGGGCTGCTTCGATAATTTAAGTCATCATCACCTGTTAGAGCGGCTGCGCCACCGCGTGGCTGACCGGCGGGTGACGAGGCTGGTCGGGCAGTTCCTGAAAGCCGGTGTTCTGTCGGAGGAGCAGTTCCTTCGCACAGACGCCGGCACGCCTCAGGGCGGGATTCTCTCACCGCTGCTCGCCAATATCGCGCTCGGCGCGATCGAAGAGCGGTACGAACGGTGGGTGTATCAACGCACCAAGGCCCATGCCGACCGCAAATGTGACGGGAGGACTGCGGCAGGCAGAGCGCGCTATTGGGATCGTATGGCTGGTCGCTGTGCGTTCCTGCCGGTGCGCTACGCCGATGACTTCGTGGTGTTGGTGTCTGGCACACGGGAGGATGCCATCGCGGAAAAGGCCGCGCTGGCGGACTACCTGCATCAGACCATGGGCCTTGAGTTGTCGCCGGAAAAGACGAAGGTCACAGCCATGACGGAGGGGTTCGAATTCCTCGGATTCCGCTTCATCATGCATTGGGACAAGCGCTACGGCTATGGCCCGCGCATTGAGATTCCCAAAGCAAAGGCTGCCAACCTGCGTCGAAAGGTCAAGGCACGTACGGGAACGAGTTCCACCCCGTGCAGTCTGGCCTCCAAGCTTCAGGAGCTCAATCCCATCCTGCGTGGGTGGGCGAACTACTACCGCCACTGCGCTTATGCCGGTCGGATGTTCACCAGTCTCGACTGGTACGTCGGCATGAGGATAGCGCGGTGGCTGCGGAAGAGACGCCCCAAAGCGCGGTCGCGTGACATCTGGGCCTCATGCCAGCCCAGTGGCCGGCGGCCAACGAGACGGCTTTGGCGCGAGGGAATGGTCGAGCAGCATATGCTCGCCTGGACCCCCGTTTGCCGCTTCCGTCTCGCATGGATGGATATGCCTGACTTTGCCATGTCTTCTGGAGAGCTGGGTGCGTAACGAAAGGCGCATGCCCGGTTCGGGGAGAGGCGGTGAGAAACCGACCGCTGAAAGGCGGCGCGGCGCTTACCGCCTACTCTACTATCTTTGGAAGAGACCGCGATTTGCGTCGTCGATGAGAGCAGTCGGATCGTGAAGGAAACACGAGCGCCGAGCGAACCGCAGGCCTTGTCCGATGCGTTGCGGAAGCTCGATGTGCCGCTGGAGCGCATCGGGCTGGAAGCGTGCTCGCTGACGGCCTGGCTTCACGATGGATTGTGCGCCGAAGGCCTGCCTGCGATCTGTATCGAGACGCGCCAGGCCAATGCGGCCATGAAGACGATGCCCAATAAGACCGACCGCAACGATGCCCGCGCGCTTGCGCAGATCATGCGCACGGGTTGGTATCGGCAGGTGCATGTGAAGAGCCGGCAATGCCGGTTGTGGCGCGCGCTGTTGGTGGCTCGCCGCACGGTGCTGAATGAGATGCGCAGCATAGAGAATGTTGTGCGCGCCATCCTGCGCGAGGCTGGTGTCAAGCTAGGCACGCCCTCGCGCACCGCCTTTGCTGATCGGGTGCGCGAGCTGGCCGCCGCCGAGGCGATGGTGATGGTGGAGCCACTGCTTTCGATCCTCGGCTCCATGCTCAAGGAGTTCGCCCGCCTGACCAAGCAGGTTCTCGACATCGTGCGCAAGGAGGAAGTCTGTCGGCGACTGATGAGCGCGCCCGGCGTCGGGCCAATCACCGCGCTCACCTTCCGCGCCACGATCGACCGGCCGGAGCGGTTCGGCTCCTCGCGGGCAGTGGGAGCGCATCTGGGGCTGACGCCAGCGCGATACCAGTCCGGTGAAACCGACATTCAGGGCAAGGTCAGCCGTTGCGGCGACGAACTCGCCCGCACCGCCCTCTACGAGGCAGCACATTCGCTACTCGTGCGCTCGAAGAAATGGTCGAGCTTGCGCGCTTGGGGCATGAACATCGCCAAACGCCGCGGTATGGCGCGCGCCCGCGTGGCGGTAGCCCGCAAGCTGGCCGTCATCCTGCATCGCATGTGGGCCGACGCAACCGAATTTCGCTTTGGAAAGGAAGCCGCCGGCCCCGCATCGGCATGAAACCGGCCCCGCATCGGCATGAAATAGGACAAGGACCAAAACGAACACAGACAGTGGTTCGCCCGAGGGTGATCCGGATTGTTCCCGTGGGGACGATGGGCAAGGCGATCTCGTTAGCAGGCACGATCCTGGGCGAATTCTCCAAGGTCGTTCAACAGATTGAGACGCCTCGCTCTCCTGACCCCATCGTGCGGCGGCTCCGCGCCGACCGCGAAGAGAAGCGAGTGACCCGCGGGGCGACATGATCCGGAAAAAAGACAGGAGAAGCTTGACCTCACCGACCCCAATCAGAGAAGCCTGCTAGGGATGATGCCAATGAAGATAGCGTCCGTAGAAAGCTTCATCGTACATGCCCCCATTCCGCGTTTTGTCGCGGACAGCTTCAACACGGCGGCGAATTGGGGCCTGCCCGGTGTTATTGTGCGCACCAAGGACAGAGTCGAGGGCTGGGCTATACTTCGACTCTCAGCTTCGGCGATAAGGCATCAAATCGATGATCGATGATATCTACAAGCGGCGTTTGATCGGCGAGGACCCGATGGACACCCAGAGGCTCTGGGAAAAGCTCTACTGGTCGGACTCGCATTGGGTTGGTCGCTCCGGCATCGCGCACATGGCGATCGCCGCTGTGGACATCGCGTTGTGGTATCTGAAGTGCAAGCTTTTGGGCCAGCCGCTTTACAAGCTTATCGGAGGGCATAAAGCCCGCGGCAATAAAGTCGTGCAACTGACGGCGGATGGCTGATTTCGAGGTGCCCCGGCTTATAGACGAGATGCTGGCATTGCTCGATCGTATCCGTACGGAACCGCGGCCCGGTGACCGCTGCCGTTACGAAGCCATCCAGCGCCGACATGGTCCGCACCAGCGGGCGACGGTTGGTCTTGACGGCCATCCAGGCCTCCAGCGCCTCGTCCGACAGCGCCACGTCATCGATCGCGCTCATGCCGCCAAGGGGGAGCGGCATCTCTTCGCGGCGCACCCAGTTCCGCGGCATTAGCTCGTCCGAGCCCGAAGCTGGCCAGTCGTTCTGGATGCGCTAGGTGACATCGGCCTTGTAGGCTTCGGCATCGACGCCGCAGAGCTTGCAGGTCTCGATGATGCTGAGCACAACCGCTGACCGCTCTGCCGCGGCGAAGTTGCCCGGGAAAAAACCAATTGCGCACTGATTGCTCCTTTTTCATGCAGCCGGCAGGCACGACGGCCCTAGCGGCTCAAAACTCTTGTAGGTCAGGATGAACTCCTGGTGGCCGAGCTCCTCGGAGCGCGTGCGCGCGCCCTGGCCGAGCGAAATCACCAGGTCGCGGATCTCGTGGCCGACCTCATCGATAGAGGCCTCGCCACGCAGGATCCTGCCGGCATTGACGTCCATGTCGTCTGCCATGCGGTCGAATGTCTCCGGATTGGCGCAGATTTTTACGACCGGCGAAATGGCCGAGCCGACAACCGAACCACGGCCGGTGACGAACAAAATGACATGCGCGCCGCAAGCTATGAGTTCGGCGATTTCCGCATTGTCGTTGATATTAGGGAAGCCGAAGCGGACCTCGCCGTCGGGCACAACGTCGAGCAGATAGAGCCCGCCCCGCGACGGCAGGTTGCCAGGTTTCAGCATGCCGGAAATCGGCGAAGCGCCGGACTTGGCATAGGCGCCCAGCGACTTCTCCTCAATGGTGCTCAAGCCGCCCGCCGCATTGCCGACGGCGAAGGAGCCGTAGCCGAGCGTCGCATAGTAGCGCGCCGCCTTGGCGACGCTGTCGATCAGGGCTTGTCCCAGCTCGGGGGTCTTTGCGCGGGCGGCCATTATGTACTCGCAGCCGATCAACTCGCCCGTCTCCTCGAAAATGCAGGCAGCGCCGGCGCCGGTCAGCAGGTCGAAGGCGCGGCCGGCCGCCGGATTGCCGGTAATGCCGCTCGTCCCATCCGAGCCGCCGCAGATGGTGCCGACGACGAGCTCGCTCACCGCCATATCAACAGGGCTCTGCGCGTCGAGACCGGCACGCGTGCGCTTCACCCAGGCTCGGCCCTGCTCGATCGTGGCACGTGTACCGCCGACTGCCTGGATGGTGAGCACTTCCGTGGGGCGGCCCGACTGGCGGATCGTGGCGGCGAGGCGATTCTTGTCCATGCACTCGCAGCCGAGCGAAACCAGCAGAGCGCCACCGACGTTCGGGTGCGTGCAGAGCCGCTCCAGCATTAGCCGTGCATAGTCATTCGGGTAACAGCCAGGGAACCCGATGACTTGGATGTCGTGCCCTTCGAAGGGCCGCACGATCTCGCTCGCCACGTGGTGTGCGCATTCAACCGTATAGACGACCAGCAGCACGTTGCGGATGCCCTTGCGGCCGTCGCCTCGCAGATAACCCTTCATAGTGAACCCTCGGGCAGCTTGTAAGTGGGGATATAGTCACTGGCCATATTGTGCGTGTGGACATGAGCCCCGAGTGCGATGGCCTCGGTCGCGTAGCCGATCGGCGCGCCGAGCTTTATGATCTTCTCGCCCGCAGCGATGGGGCAGCGTGCCAACTTGTGGCCGAGAGGGATTTCGGCGGAAACAGTCACCGGAACGCCTGACACAGCGACGATGTCGCCGGCCTTGAGCCGAGTGCGCACGATGGCTACGTTGTCAGCGACGTTGAGGATCAGCAGCTTTGGGTCGTAACGCACGTCAGTCCACCGCTGGTATGCTTGTCGATCTCGTCCTAATCCATTCTGCCGATCGTTGACGGCATGGCGACTCCAGAGTCCCGTTTAGCACTGAGTGGCGGGCCTGTGCATAAGCGCAGTCATTAAAACCGAGGGCCGGTCGCTTGTCGCGCTGTACTTCTATCTTGCAGAATTGCATCGTCCTGCCGTCTCAAAATTTGCCATGGCGCAGATAGGCTTCTTGCGGGTCGACGCCCTCCAGGATCGCCTTGCGGACGTCATTTTCGGCGGCGATTGCCATCTCGGCCTTTTCGAGCACCTCTCCGACCGAGGCTTGGGGGATGCGCACGAGGCCGTCGCGGTCGCCCAGCACATAGTCGCCCGGCGCCACCGTCACGTCGCCGATACGGATCTCGATGTTCACCGACTTGGGCAGCCAGTGGCCGACGATGTCTCGCGGCGTGTAGCCTCGCGACCAGGACGGAAAGCCCATCTCGAGCAGAAAGTTGGTGTCGCGGATGAAGCCATCGGCCACGCAGCCGCGCACGCCCTTGTTCTTCAGCGTCTCCGCGGAGAGTTCGCCCATATGCGCGACGATCCTGTCGTTCGGCTGCGATACCCAGACGGAGCCCGCTGGCGCCTTGGAGAGCAGGCCGGTCCATGCGAGCAGCGTCTCGTGCGCATCGGTGGGTTTGGCTTCGCCTTCAATAGTGAAGGCCGGACCGCAGATGACGCCGGCCGGATCGAGCGGCCTGAGCTCGGACGGGAACGTGAAATCGCGAAACCCCATGGCGCGCATGACGTCGTGCACGACGCCGGTGTAGCAGCGCTCCAGGCGAGCGGTGATGTCTGTCACGGCAAAATCCTTAGGTTGATGGACCAGAGCGAGGTTCGGCAGCCCGGCTACGCGGTCCCTTTATTTGAAACGGTAAACACCCAGCGCTTCGAAGGTTTTGTAAATTTCGTCGGCATACTTTGCGAACTCGGGATATTGCCCCAGATAAGCCGGTCGGGGCCTCGGCAGATCAATGCGTATTTCCTCGACGACTTTTCCAGGCGAATTCGACATGACCAAGATCCGATCTGACAACCCGATTGCCTCTTCAATTGAATGAGTGATGAACAGAACACTCTTTCGCGTCTCCATCCATAGCGCCTCAAGATCGTGCCTTATCTGCGTGCGTGAAATTGCGTCGAGGGCACCGAACGGTTCATCCATCAGGAGAACTGCCGGATCATGAACCAGGGCGCGAGCAATAGAGACGCGCTGCTGCATTCCACCCGATAGTTGCCGTGGATACCGTGCCTCAGCGCCGCAGAGTCCTAGCTTCTCGAACAACTCATCCGCACGCTTTCGACTTGTGGCACGGTCAAGTCCTCGAATTTCTTGTTGAAGGAGAACGTTGTCCATAGCAGTCCGAAATTCGAGCAGTAAATGGTCCTGAAAAACAATGCCGACATCAGTCATCGGGTTGGTAAGGACCTTCCCGTTGATCTTAACAGAGCCAACTGTTGGCTTAAGCAAGCCCGCGATGATTAGCATGAGCGTGCTCTTACCACATCCAGATGGGCCAAGAACGCTTACAAATTCCCCCTCTCCAATTTCGATCTTAACCGGCCCAAGCGCGCGGAATTTTCCGTAATGTTGCTCGATATCAGATGCCAATATCGATCTGCGATGTTCACGGTTCATCATAGACGCTGGACCACCACTAAGCTTGGCTGGGCTAACTTGCCGAAAGGTCGTTTCTCGTTTGCCAGCAATAATGGTCATTGACCTCTCCTCCAAGGCATCATCACTGTTTCCATTCCGAGCAAGATGCCGGTCAACAACATCGCAAGCATGGCGGTCGCAAACACTCCCGCGAACATTAAAGCGATGTCCATGTAGCTCGACGCTGAGAGTATGAGAACTTCAAGCCCTTCGTTAGCGCCAATGAACTCCACCGTTATGCAAGCAGTAACCGCATAGACCATTCCGATCTTCATGCCAGAAAAGATATATGGCATTGCGGCCGGTAGCCGAATGAAACGAAATGTCTGCCATGAGTTGGCGCCCATGGATTTTGTTATGAAATGCAGGCGCGGGTTGATCGATGAGAACCCAGCGATGCTGTTCACCAAAATCGGAAAGAACGTCATGACGACCGTTAATGCAATTCGGGGCGTGAACCCAAAGCCAAACCAGACAATCAAGAGAGGAGCAGTGATCGTTTTGGGTATGATTTCAAAAAACACAATCAGTGGAAACAAACTGCGCCTCAGTGAAGGGTATGAAGCAATCGCCAGCCCCAGCGGGATGGCAATCAACGTTGCGAGAGCAAAACCGACCACCACGACATATCCTGTGGCCGCAAAATTATAAGCGAGGGCACTTCTTTCGGTAACGAATTTGCCCATGAAGTCGCTCGGCGCCGGGAAAAGGTATGTTGGAATGCCAAACCAGTCACTGCTGAATTGCCAAGCAACGATGAATGCAATCAAAACCAGTACCGGCGGCACAATCCGCTCAGCCCCTTTGACCAGAGGCGGTTTAAGGGGATTTGTGGTTTCGGCGAATACGTTGGCCATTAATTGTCCTGCTTCTTGTCGTGAGCGCCCGAGAACCGGTGGGGCGGTGCAGCGCCGCCACCGTATCGTTAGACATTGTTAGGGGCAGGGAGGAACCTGAGCAGGAAGGTAGTCCTCAGTATGTTTAGCCTCGATGCCGCCATCGCCCAAAGTCCCGAGGCTCGTGGTTAGAGCGTTTCCAGTAGTGGCCCATAGGCTCGCGGGCGGCTTTCCCAAACCTGTCGCGCCGGCCACGCAGAAGTCAGCCATAGCGTATTTCGTCAGCTCTTCGAGAAGCGCCGATTTTGCCCCAGCATCGGAATACCTTGACAGAAGCGCATCGACGGCGGCCACCGGGTCTTTGGCAGCTGCGGAGTAACCCTTTAGAGTTGCGTCAACGAATCTCTTATAAAGATCGGGATTTTGTTTAAGCTTGTCGTCGCGAGCTATAATGCTCAATCCCACGAGAGGAGCACCGTTATCCCGGTAATACATAATTTTCGTTTTGATTCCTTTTTCTCCAAGCGGTAGCATCACATCGCCGGGAGCGGCCGACACTCCATCAACCTTTTTCTCAGCCAGAAGACCGATAAAGCCCGACGCATCGGCAGAGAGAATGTTGATCTTTGACTTATCAACCCCATTCGCCGTCAACATTAATTGAAAGAGTGCAACGTCTGCCGATCCAGCTGGGATAGCGATGGACTTTCCCTCCAGATCCTTTGGACGCGAGATGGGCGTATTAGCGAGAGAGATGATCCCCCACTCCGACGTCTGGTAAATAGGGGCAATGATTTTGATCGGCGCTCCCTTGGCTGCGATCGCGATGGCCGACGGCCCGTTTGCCAGTCCAAGATCTGTGCTTCCGGCTGCGACAAGTTGTGAGGTCGTCCCCGAGCCCTTCCCAGGCTCTATTTCCAGGTCAATACCTGCCGTATTGTAGTAACCCAGAGTGTCCGCGTATATAATTCCGATGCTAGCGATGGCTGGCGTCCAGTTTAGCGTTACTTTAAGCTTGTCGGCAGCCATCGCTGGGGAAAATGCTACAGTCGCAGCAATCAACCCTGCTCCAACAACCCGCAAACAATATTTCAGGTTATTTTCCATTGCGGTCGTCCTCCGTTGTTTATTTTGCTATACCTTTTCACTAACCGCGGTACTTACGCGCGATCTTTTTCTCCACCAGCAAGCTAAGGGTGTTGAGCAGGACGCCGACAACGGCGGTTATAAGAACGACTGCGATGACTTGTACCGTGTCTCTGCTTCGAGCCCCGATTAGCGCCGCGTATCCAAGCCCGTCATTCGACGCAAGGAACTCACTGACAACGGCGGTCGTAGTGGCAAGCGCCAAAGAGATTCGAAAGGCGCTAGTCAGATAGGGAAGCATCGTGGGCCAGTCGATGTACCTGAAGGTCTGCAGGGCACTCGCGCCCATTGTCCGAGTGACAAAATAAAGACGATCGGGAGTGCTTCTTACGCCCGCAACAGCGTTCACCAAAACCGGAAAGAAAACGCTAAAGCCTACCAGGACTGATGCCGGAGCCAGCCCGTACCCCAACCAGATGATCAAAACCGGCACTAAGCTGATCAGCGGCATGGTCTGCAAGAACACAACAAAGGGATACAGCGCGCTTTCCAGCCACCGCATTTTTGCTAATGCAAGCCCCGTCGGGATGGCAGCGGCGGCACCGCAGCCAAAGCCAACGGCTATGACCGTGAGGGTGGAGGCTGTATGGGCTAGAAAATAGCTGAACTTGGATCCAATCAGACCGACCACTTGTTCTGGACTTGGGAGGATGTAATCCGGAACCTTCAGCACTCGGATTGCGGCTGACCAAATCGCGGCAAGGACCAGGAGCCAAAACGACGTGATCAACCAATCCGGTAGAGTCCCAGTCAACCTCAATAGCCTCGTCATCCAGCCGCTCACTCCATGTGGAATACTTATTTATCTGGAACGCCATTCCAACTTGCGCCGTTTGGCTCTGCTTGTCAATCCTAATATTCGCATTTCGGTTATTGCGAGGCCGAAGCTGCCGCCGCTCATCGATCAAATCGGACATTTCCCGGTGCCGAGGCTCCTCAAGCGATCGAAGGGCGTCCGTCCGGAAGGTTTCATGCTTCGTTGCGTGCTCGGCATCCCGACGACGGACAAAGGGAGTTGACACTCGATGCCTAAAGAAACCATCGCTAGGCTAGCGGCTCCAGCGACACCAGAGAATCAAGATCATGGCGGTGCGCCACCTCGACTACTCCGCTGCAAGCGGTGCCGGAGATCTCCCGCCACATCCGTATCCGCCTCCTCGGCGGTGCCAGGCGCCCGGAAGGGTGCGAGGGCTGGACGAGATCGCATCGTTGGTTGCAACGGATCAGCTTCTTGATCGAGTGCGCGGCAGAGCTTGGCCGTCCATGCCTTCTCAACCATCCTGTCCGCCGGCGGAAGGAGTCCTCGACCTCCGTCTAAGCTGCCATGGCCGTTGACGACTTGGCGGCTGACCAATGGAAGTCGGTGCCGTCGACCCACATGCGATGCATGATATGCTCCGGGCTGGCGGCGCAACCGGCCCCACGTCGTGCTGTTCTTTGCCTATCCCGAAAGGCGCTTCGGAAGATAAAGCGATGAAGCTCCTATGTCTGTTTTTTTGAACCACGCGGCCGAGGAATGGAAACGAGCGCCGCGAGTTGGTTCGAAGCCAAGACACAGTTCGCCGTCGTCTTCGGCGAAAAGCTTGTCGAACAATGACGAAACTGATCTCACGCACAGAAATCTCTGACAGTCTTGCCAGTCGAAACGATACGCCTGGCAAGCCGATGCAGAATGCCTTCATCGAGAGCTTCAACGGCCGCCTGCGCGACGAACTGCCGAATAAGACGCTGTTCACCTCGCTCGCACAGACCCGCGCGTCCCTGGCCCTATGGCGCGCCGACTATAACAGCGTGCGGCCTCATTCCCAGATAGGATCCGCCGAACGAGTTCGCACAGACCTTCAATCCGCGACGCGCTGCGCAATGTGGAAAGCTCCGCGCCAGCGCCCGTCGCTTCCACCGCCCATCGGGGCAAAGCCCACGCCGGAAACGAACTCAAAACTGGATAGAAACCTGGGGGCACCGTCAATTTCGATTCTGCTTCAAAGCCGCACGCAGGTACGCTGACGCTGTACTCGCCTTGAGCCGACCCTTGCGATTCTGCTGGAAGAGACTGGCCCCTTCCCTGTCCGGAGAATTCATGTCGGCGACTTCAGCATATTTCCAGCCTCCGCGGCCGCTTACAGAATCCCAACAAAAGTACTCGTTAGCGTCTATTCTCAAAAAGCCGGCTTGCGACGACACACCCCGCCGAACCCGCTCCAACCACGCAATAGTCGGTTTCAATGTCCCAGACCCGTTCCATCCGCTACTCCAATAGTGATAGTTTGAGGCCAGCTTGCCTCTCGGGAACCGATCGAAAGCGCCCTCGGTTTGGACATGCGGTCCGTCGCTTGGCAGTACGGCACCCGTCTCCCCGGTCTGAGCGACCCTGATTTCCTTGGGGGCTCAAAAAGACATTTTGTTGCAGACAAGGTTCACAATCGAATTCTACCCGATCTAGCGAGAAAACAATGACGCTTGCACTCTGAACAAGCCGCCGACTAACTGCTGGGCGAAAACCAACATCGCCATTTTCCTGCGACCTCATCGAAGCACAACAGTTTGCCTTTGCTGACCCAGCCCGTCGGCACCCAACTCCACGACGTCGCCCGGTTCCAGAAATACCGGCGGCTTCATTCCAAGCCCCACGCCGTGCGGAGTACCAGTCGTGATGATATCGCCAGGCTCCAGCGCCATGAACCGTGAGATGTACGAAATCAAATACCTGAATGAGAAGATCATCTTGGCTGTCGATCCTGACTGCCTGCTAACCCCATTCACCGTAAGCCAGAGAGTCAGGTTCTGAGGGTCGGGGACTTCATCGGGCGTCACTAGCCAAGGTCCAATCGGACCAAAGCTAGGAGAAGACTTACCTTTGATCCATTGCCCTCCACGATGTATCTGAAAGTCGCGCTCAGAAACGTCGTGGCAGACAAGATAGCCCGCCACAACCGACAACGCATCCTCTTCAGCCAGCTCGAAAGCATGCTCACCAATGGCGACCGCGACTTCCGCCTCCCAGTCCAGCATGCGCGCCTCTCGAGGCATCACGATGTTATCATTCGGTCCAACAATGCAGGATGGCGCCTTGGAAAAGATTACCGGCTGGTCCGGAATGGGAGTGTCAGTCTCGATTGCGTGATCGATGTAGTTCAGGCCGACCGCGATGAAGTGACGAGTGTCAGCTACCGGGGGCGCAAGCCGAACATCGTCATCGACCCGGGGCAATGACGAAGGAACTATGGAGCGCAACATTTCCAAGCTAGCGCGTGATAGCGTACTGCCCCGAATGTCCGGAACAACACCGCCAAGGTCGCGGATAGTTCCAGCGTCGTCCAGCAGCCCGGGTCGCTCGGAACCGGGCAGTCCAAATCGTAAAAGTTTCATATCGGTTTTCCTTCAGCTCAGCCGGCCGCCGAGTCGGTCTTCAAACGGGTATATTCGAGCAAATAGCGGCCGACTTGCGCGTTCCGTACGCCGGGATGCTGCAGAACTGCCTGGACGGGTGCCTCCAACGACTCCAGGGTGCACGCTTCCAAAAGCATGAACCAATCAGGCGGCGCATCCAAATCCGAACGCCCATCGCTCTCGGCAGTGCGCACCCCCGTTGCTTCCTCATCAGATTTACACAAATGCGCCCCGGTCATGAGTGGCAACTGCATAACACTGGACACAAGGGATGATAGTTCACCAGCCACCTGCTGGTCGTTCGTTATCAAAGGTTGGAAGCGCACGGTGGCAAGGACGCCACCAGGCCCAGGGCCCTCGGACAGTAAGACTCGCGCCAGCCCACGAGATGTATTGCGAAAATGCTGGACCGTTCGCCTTGTCCACGGCGTCGGGGCATTAAGTCGCTTGGCATATTCTTCGCCTGTAATGGCGTCGAATTGATCAACTTCGTAAAGAGTAAAGAACTCGGGATGGGTTTCCTTATCAGCAGCTCGATAGCGTCGTCCCCTTAAGAACCCAGGAATGCCGGTTCTTTCCGGCATATGCTCGTTTATGTGCCACTGATAGAAGTCGAGGCGGCCCTCTTCGGATATTCCGTTCCAGATGGCAACCGCGCCTTTACCGCAAAGCATAGATCTCTCCGCACTTTCAAAACTGTTGAAATATCACCGAGGCGGACGTAAAGCCGTCAAACTCGGCCACGATAGCGTCACCAGGATTTGCCGTGTGAAAACCTGTGTAACTTCCCGTCGTGACGATCTCGCCTGGCCTCAGGACAAGCCCTCGTTTGGCTAGATCGTTAGCCAACATGACCAGGAGGCCTATGAGGTCTCCGTCGGGGTGGCCGCCCGTACTTTGGCATATACTATTTCCGTTGATGCCGAGGCGGGCCATAAGGGTATGAAAAGCCACATCTTGCCAACTCCTGTTGACCGGTCCAACGACCAGCGCGCCATTCGATAGCAAGTCCGCAACCATCGCGTTTCGAGGAGTGGAGAAGCTGCTCGCCCAGCGGCTATCTACGACTTCAATTGCCGCGCACGCGCCCTCGATGGCCTCGACAATATGCTCTCTCGCGAAGCCGTCACTTCCGGGGATCGGCTCTCTTGCAAAGCAGAAGGCGATCTCGCATTCCACGCCGCCGAGCCCGTAAACCCCGGGACAAATTATTGCTGGGCTTTCGAAAAGGCGGTCCCTAAGGATGGGAGCCGATATCAAATCTCCATCAGGCAAAGCCGCCACCTTCCAGCCCGCAACAGGAAGTGACAATGCGCTGACAACCTCATGTTGAATGCTCAAAGCTCGCGCGCGGCTTAGCGTTTCCAGTGTTGATGCATCAGCTCGAACGCGCTGACCCCCTCGGCGCGCCACGACGAGCCTTTGGGCGAGGGTGCTCAAGAATTCGCATGCTTGATTTGACATGACATACTATTTGGAATAATGTTCCATCAACTATTACCGTTTTCGTAATCGAGGTCAACCGGACTTAGCCAAAAAAGTCGATTAGCTTGGGAAGGTCGGAGCCGGCAATCCAGCAGTCCGCGGATGGGCGCAAGTGTGCCCACAGCTGCACCAGAGGTTCTGCAGCATGGGCAGGAGGCCGCTGGCGCTAAGCCGGAACGAGAGCTGCGCCAAGCTAAGAGGAAAATCGAAATGACAACTGACCTTGCGTGCTATTCCGCGACCGACGTACCTCGGAGCACTGCTCGGCTCAGCAAGAAGCAAACTGGAAGTTTAAGGGAGTAAAGTGCTTGGCCAATGCCGCAGTGATTGCCCCAGATGTGATCGTCGTTGGGGCCGGGGGGTCTGGTCTGTTCGCTGCGATAGAGGCGGCTGAAATAGGCCGCCGAGTATTAGTGCTAGAGAAGAACCCTGCCCCGGGCGGCACGACAAATTGGGCTATAGGTTCCCTCTCCTCGAGCGCATCGCCGATGCAGGCTGCCATTGGCATCCACGACACTCCGGCTGCGCACTTTGACGACATGGCACTGTTCCACGGCGCTTTGTTGTCCCGTGACAATCCCGACTTACGCAGAGTCTTTGTAGAAAATGTTCCTGATACTCTAAAAAAACTGCTCAACATGGGAGTGGTCTTTTTCGGCCCCATGCCAGAGCCGCCCCATCGTGTCCCGCGCATGCACAACGTACTGCCAAATTCGCGAGCCTACGCACACGCGTTGTATCGCCGCGCCCGTGAGCTTGGGGTCGATATCCGCCTTAATCATCGAGCTCGTCGTCTACTATTTGAGGGCGGGAGGGTTGTGGGAGTCGAGGCTGAGGCGAATGGCTCGCCGCATCGTTTCATCGCGCACCGCGGCGTTGTCTTGGCTGGCGGAGATTTCAGCGCCAATCGCGAAATGAAAAGAATTTATGCGGGCGAGTCGATCGCGCAAGCGGATGCGTTGGTTGAAACAAGCACAGGTGATGCGCATCAGCTTGCATTGGACGTTGGTGCGGAAATCGTGAACGGTGACATCGTTAGCGGCCCGCAACTGCGGTTCGTGCCGCCCAAGGTCAATCTCATGACGATGTTGCCGCCGAGTCGATTTCTTGCATTGCTGATGAAATGGTCAATGGCCAAGTTGCCGCAAGCCCTAATTCGACCTTTCATCATGATGTTTCTTACAACTGTATTGGAACCACAGCGAAAATTATATGATAGTGGCGCGATACTGATAAATAGAGACGGATCTCGCTTTGCGGACGAATGCGATAGGCCTCAGCTCGCCGTACCGCAGCAGCCGAAAAAGGAAGCATTCATAATCTTGGATGGCGTTCTCGCCAAAAAGTTCGGCGCATGGCCGCACTATATATCGACGGCGCCTGGGGTCGCCTATGCGTACCTGCCAGATTACAAACGCAATCGGAGAGACATCTACAATCAGGCCAACTCACTAGGTTCGCTCGCCCAAACAATTGGTGTCCCTCCAGCTGTCCTTGAAAAAACTGTGGCGGACTATAACAAGAACCCTCGTGCGGGTACCCCCGGGTTGCTGCAGCCGCCGTTCATCGCACTCGGTCCGGTTAGAAGTTGGGTCTTGACCGAAGGGGGACTACGAGTTTCGCCCGCCATGGAAGTTTGTTCGAAAACTGGAGAAGCCATACCGGGTCTCTATGCGGCTGGAGCGACCGGCCAGGGCGGGATCATCCTGGAAGGCCATGGCCACCATTTAGGATGGGCGTTTACGTCTGGGAGGCTGGCAGGCCGCGCTGCTGCTCTCAGGGAGGCAGGATGACCTGATGCACCGAAGATGTAACCTACTAACCTCAATGGCGCTACTCAGCCCAACTGCGCACCCAGTATCCCTGAACCGCGCCGGGTTTGCCGGAGGCTCCAAACCTTGAGAAGGTGGAGCCATCATGAGCAAGACGACAAACAGGTTTTCTCCAGAAGTGCGCGCCCGCGCGGTGCGATTGGTTCTCGATCACGAGAAGGAGCATTCATCGCGCTGGGCGGCGATTTAGTCGATCGCGGCCAAGATCGGCTGCACGGCGCAGACGCTCAATGAGTGGGTGAAGAAGGCGGAGGTGGACAGCGGCGTCCGCGCCGGTCTTCCCTCCGAGGTCGCCGAGAAGCTGAAGGCCCTGGAGCGGGAGAACAGGGAATTGAGGCAGGCCAACGAGATCCTGCGCAAAGCGTCCGCTTATTTTGCCCAGGCGGAGCTCGACCGCCGGTTCAAGCCATGATCGCGTTCATCGATGATCACCGAGAGGCACATGGGGTCGAGCCGATCTGCAAGGGTCCTGCCGATCGCCCCGTCGACCTACCACGACCATGTTGCCCAGCGGCGCGATCCCTCCCGGTTGTCGGCGCGGACGAAGCGCGATGAGGAACTCAAGAAAGAGGTGCGGCGCGTGTTCGAGGAGAAATTCCGGGTCTATGGCGTGCGCAAGGTCTGGCGGCAGCTCAGGCGGGAAGGCTTCGGCATCTGTCATCGGGCGATGAATATTCCCTGATTGTGGGCATCGAAAATTCCCTAGTTGGCGCTGCTGCCGCCAATTCCGGGACGCGTCCCGGAACTGGCGGCTTTCGCTCCGGCGTCGATAGTCCGTCCCGATTTGATCGGAATCGGAGCGGCGCTGGTGGTCCAACTTGGAGAACTTCTGATGATATTGGATCTACACCGTCAGGGCCTGTCCGTGACCGCGATTGCTCGGCGAACGGGCCGCGATCCCAAGACGGTCCGCAAATACATCGAGCGCGGGCTCGAACTTCCCGCCTATGGCCCGCGACAGGCGGGGCGGCCAAACAAGATCGTGCCCTTTGTCGACTATCTGCGCGAACGGGTCTCGGCCTTTCCCGATCTGAGCGCCGTGCGCCTGACGCGCGAGATTCGTGAGCGCGGCTATGACGGCGCCTACACCGCCGTGAAGCGCTCCGTGGCCGCAATCCGACCGCAGGAGCAGGTGCGTCCCTTCGAGGTGCGGTTCGAGACTCCGGCCGGATATCAAGCACAGATCGACTTCGCGCGCTTCGTCACCGAGTTCACCGACGCGCCGGGCGTGACGCGCATCGTCTGGCTGTTCTCGCTCGTCTGGGCCACTCGCGCTACATCTTCGCCCGCTACGTCATGCACCAGGACCTGCAGACGCTGCTGCGCTGTCATATGCAGGCGTTCGACGCCATTGGAGGAGTACCGATCGAGATCCTCTACGACAGGATGAAGACGGCGGTCACCGGCGAAGATAACGAAGGCCACATCATCTACAATCGCTCGCTGCTGGCGCTGGCCAGGCACTTTGGCTTCCAGCCCAGAGCCTGCCGGCCGTATCGCGCCAAAACCAAGGGCAAAGTCGAGCGACCATTCCGCTATATCCGCGAGGACTTCTTCCTGGCCCGCAGCTTCCGCAATCTCGAGGACCTGAACGAGCAATTGCGAGATTGGCTCGACACCGTCGCCAATGCTCGCCTGCACGGCACCACGCAACGCATCGTCAGCGAAGCCTTCGCGGCGGAGCAGCCGGAACTTCAATCTCTCCCGGCAGTTCCCTTCGACGCGCTTCTCAAGCTGGAGCGTCGCGTCAGCCATGATGGTCTCGTCTCGATCGGCGGCAACTACTACAGCGTTCCCGATCGCACCCGGCGCCTTGTCGAGGTTCACCAGCTTGCCGACTGCATCCGCATCCTGGACGAAGGCCGGCTGGTCGCCAGCCATCCTGTGCTCGAGGGGCGCCGCCAATATCGGATCGATCCTGCTCATCGTCAGGGGTTAGCTCGCCACGCCGCGAGGAAGACCGCCCCGGATATCATCGTCGGCCGCCTCGGCGATCATGTCGCCCGGCGCTCGCTCGACTTCTATCAGGCCGTCGCCGAGCGACTGGCCGTCGCGGGGAGCCGGTCATGACCATGCACGCATCCACGATCGACAGCATCAGGAAGAGCCTGGTCGGGCTGCGCATGCCACGGGCGCTCGAAGCGCTTGACGCGACCCGCGGCGCATCGAGCAGGGCGAGATCGACGGCATCCAGGCCTTCGATGAACTTCTGGTGGAAGAACTAACTCTGCGCGAAAGTCGGCGCATCAAGGCTGCTCTGATGATGGCGCGCCTGACCACCATCAAGACGCTCGCCGGCTTCGACTTCGCTTTCCAGCCATCGCTCGATCGGAACCGCATCATGGCGCTGGCCGAACTGAAGTTCATCGAGCGGGCGGAGGTAGTCCATCTTCTCGGCCCGCCCGATCCCGCGTCATAATGCGCACCTCGCTATGTCATTGAAAAAGCATCGGCTGTTGATCTTGCCCTTGTGATAATGGGCATCGCATGCCGCTGTTGGCATAGTGCTGGATGTCGGGACGCACGAGATCCTCACCGCGAATGACCCAAGGCGTGCCCTTGAGGTATTGCTCGGCCGGCAGATGACCGGCGCGGATCATGCGCAGCACCGTCATTGGCCGCACGCCCAGCTTCTCGGCCGCTTCCTGCAAAGTGTACTCGCCGCGCGCCGCGCGCTCGCCGTGTCTGTAGACGGCAATGTTGTGTTGGCTACGAAAGGTGCAGACGCGCGACTGCGTCCATCCGTTTTGCCGGCCGGTGGTCTTGCCGAGCCGATTGAGAAGGGCCGCAATCGCCTTGTCCGGCAGCTGGCGCGCTAGCGCCCGGATCAGCGGTTCGATCTCGGGCGCGGCACCCCACCTGTGATGACCGAGCTTGTTCTTCTTGACGGAGAGCGTGGTATGATCGCCGCCCTGCCAATGCACCACCATCTCGATCCGGTCATTCTCGACACGAACGACGATCTCGCGAACGACCGTGCGAATGATGCGCTTGCGAGTGACGCTGGTGGCATTTGCGTGATGCCACGCTCGTTCAAGATCGGCCCCCATGTGCAGCAGCTCCTGGCGCTCGGCCTCGCTGAGTGCTTCCGGCTTTTTGGCTTCGAGGGCGTCGAGTTCGGCTTCGCGCTCACGCACAACCGCAAGCGCAGCATTCCAGCGCCGCTCAAGTTCACTTGCCACGAGCCGATTGTCGGGATCGACGGCGTCATATTGGCGCTGCGCATGGGCCGCTTCATAGCGTGCCTGTTCAAGCGCGAGCTCGATCTGACGCCGCTTCTCAGCGCTCTGCGCCTTGGATGTCTCGATCGCCTGAACAGCTGCTTGGATGCCCAAGGGTTGAAGCCGTTCCAAGACTTCGGTGCCGACGGCTTCATCGACGCGCAGCGATCCGAAGTTGATGCACGGATCGGTGCCATGGTTGAGGAACGCGCCACGACAGTGATAGCGCCCGATCTTGCCGTTTCGGCCAGAATAAGCGACGTGCAGTTTGCGGCCGCAGTGGCCGCAGCGCAGAAGGCCGCCCAACAACAACTCGCCGCGGCGCGGCGCACCGCGTGCCATCACGCCCTTACCGTTGGCGTTGTCTGCAATCAGGCGCTGATTCCTTTCGAAGTCTGCCCAGCTCAGGTAACCCTCGTGATGGTCGATGAGCAAGACCTCCCAGTCCGATCGCTCCTTGCGCAAGCCCCGCACGATACGTTTGCGGCCATTTTCGATAGTGATCCGGCTGCCGGTCCGGCCAAAGGCATAGGCACCGGCGTAAATCGGGTTGGTAAGAATGTGATGCACGGTGTTGTAGACGGGCAGCTTCCAGACGATCGTCCGCCCGGCCGCGCGGGTGTAGTTGACGGCCGGCAGCATGATTCCCTCATGGCGCAGCGACAGATGCACCTGGCGGATGCTCTGCAAGGCGGCAAAGCGCGTAAAGACGAGCGTGATCGCTTCGCGCACGCGCAGATCGGGGTCCATCTCGATGCGGTCATTGCCCGCCTTCACGTAGCCGACCGCCACCGCCAGAAACAGCTCGCCGCGCCGCGCCTTGTTCTTTAGCGCTTCGAGCGAGCGGGCGCGCAGGATCAAAAGCTCAAGTTCGCTCATCGTGCCCTTCATGCCGAGCAACAGCCGGTCATTGGGATGACGCGGCTCATAGATGCCGTCCTCATCGATGATGAGCGTACCGACCAAGCCGCAAAACTCGATCAATGTGTGCCAGTCCCGCCCATTGCGCGCCAGGCGTGACGCTTCGATCGCCAGCACCGCGCCCACCCGGCCTTCGCAGATCGCTGCGAGCAGCTTCTCAAAGCCGGGGCGCGTGACGCCGGATCCGGAGCGACCGAGATCATCGTCGATGACGATCACGGTCTCCCAGCCAAGTGCCCGCGCCCGGTCCGCAAGACCGTATTGGCGACGCCGACTCTCCGGGTTGTTGACAAGCTGATCGGCTGTGGACTGGCGAATATAGACATAGGCACCGCGCGCCAGATGCTCAGGCGTGATCTTCATGATCCGCCTCCCTGACCTTCTTCGCCGCTTCCCTGAGCAGCGCCTCGATCAATGGCAGGAGGCGCTGACGGATGTCGCTCGGAAGTTCCCGTGGCGCGGTCTGCGCCGCAAACAGATCCGATTGGGCGGAAATAGGCTGCCTTTGCTGCATGGCTCTCTCCTCCACGGCGTGAGTCGCCGTCGAGCAAGCTTAAACAGGTGTCGATCTCGCGACGCAGATCGCGCAGGCTGGAAAGGGAAAGGCGTGGCGCCTCGACGAGCGTCATCGCGGCCGCGGGCTCTTCGGTCATCCAGATCGGCACCAGCGCCAAGCTGCCATCCGGCTGCCGGCCCACATAGGCTGGCTCGCCGCAATAGCGCTGCCGTCCGACAACGACCGCCTCCTCGCCAGAGCGCGGATGAAAGGCGTAGCGAATAATCCGTGTTCCGTTGTCTTGCTGATAACGGGCATTATGAGCCCTGTCTGCCCGGCACCGGCAAGAGCCATCTGGCGACCGCGCTCGCCGTCGAAGCCGTCAAGGCCGCAAAGAGCGTCTACTTCTCCACGCTCGCCGACATTATCGCCTCGCTGGCCAAGGCCGAGCGCGAGGGGCAGTTGCGCGAGCGTATCCGCTATCTATGCCGCGCATCCCTGCTGGTCGTCGACGAAATCGGCTATCTCCCGGTCGTGCCCGGCGGCGGCAATCTCTTCTTCCAGCTCGTCAATGCCCGTTACGAGAAGGGTGCCATGATACTCACCTCCAATCGCGGCTTTGCAGAATGGGGCGAAGTTTTTGGTGATGCTGTTGTCGCAACAGCATTGCTCGACAGACTTCTTCACCATGCCGTCGTCGTGCAGATCGAAGGATCGAGCTACCGATTGCGCCAGCACGCTGATCTTGTTCCCGAGCATGTTCGCTCCAAAGCGCTTATCAATCCGCCGCCACCGCCGAAAAAGCGTGGCCGCCCAGCAGGACTGAAATCGACCGATCAAGACGCCGGCTGATCACCGAAACCTTCACCCGCCAGATAGGGAAAATTGAATGCCCACTTTTGCGGAAACTTCGGTACCCATTGACAGGCATCGCACGCTGCACCGTCTCGCGGCTGATGCGGGAAATGGGCCTCGAAGGGGCGATCCGCGGCAAGCCGATCCGCACCACGGTGAGCGACAAGGCCGCGCCTTGCCCGCTTGATCAGTGTCAATCGCCAGTTCCATGCGCCGGCGCCGAACAGGCTGTGGGTCTCTGACTTCACCTATGTGGCGACCTGGGCGGGCTTCGTCTACGTGGCCTTTGTCATCGACGCCTACGCACGTCGTATCGTCGGCTGGCGGGCGAGCCGGACGGCACATGCGAGCTTCGTCCTCGATGCTCTGGAGCAGGCGCTTCATGACCCGCGTCCGGTCCATCACGGCGGTCTCATCCATCATAGCGATCGCGGCCGCCAAGGCGGATTCAACCGGTCGTCGCAACACCAAGAGATTGGAGGTTGCAATGACGGTTCACCAACGCGCTTCGGATCGGTGCACTCGGAAGAAGCTAGGTTCGCCCGGACGTCCGCCTGCTTGGCAGCGTGAGAATCAGTTCCGCTTCCGGCAAGCTATTGCCTTGGGACGTTCGAGCGAGGAGGCCGCACTGGATGCCGGTATATCAACGCCTCTTGGTCCGCGCTGGTTTCGGAGTGCAGGAGGAATGCCGCCAACGCATTTGGCGCCGTGGGCGAAGCCGCCTTCGGGGCGATATCTTTCCTTTCGGGAGCGCGAGGATATCGCGCTCGAGCTTGCCAAGGGAATCGGCATCCGGGCCATTGCGCGTAAGCTCGGTCGGCCACCGAGCACGATCTCGCGGGAGGTCAGGCGTAATGCCGCGACGCGCAGCGGTAATCTGGATTACCGGGCCAGTGCCGCACAATGGCACGCCGATTGTGCGTCCCGGCGGCCTCGGCCTGGCAAGCTGGCGGTGAATCCGGCTCTGCGTGAATATGTGGAGGAGCGCTTGGCCGGCAAAATCACCAACACGCATGGCGCCGCATTCGAGGGCCCCAAGGTGGTATGGAAAAAGCGAAGGGCTGTTCACCGGCAAAGCCGGCGGTGGCGACAGCCTGGAGCCCCGAGCAGATCGCTCATCGGCTTCAGATCGATTACCCAGAGGATCAAACCATGCGGATCGGTCACGGGGCGATCTATCAATCCTTGTACATTCAAGGACGCGGGGCATTGCGCCGGGAACTGACCGCATGTTTGCGTTCAGGCAGAGCACTGCGCGTACCACTCGAACGGTCCCGAGGGCGCAATAAGTCCTTCATCGGAGACGCCGTCATGATAAGCGACCGGCCGGCCGAAATTGCCGACCGGGCCGTCCCCGGTCATTGGGAAGGCGATCTCATCCTTGGCCTCGGCAGCTCGGCGACCGGCACACTCGTGGAGCGAAGTTCGCGCTTCACAATGCTGCTTCACCTACCGCGCATGGATGGTTATCAGCAGAGCCTGCGCATCAAGAACGGTCCGCCACTTGCTGGCCACGGCGCTGAAGCCGTCCGTAGAGCCATCGCCCGATCCATGAGCAAACTTCCCGAGCGATTACGTCAGTCGCTGACTTGGGACCAAGGAGCGGAAATGGCGCAGCACGCCAACCTGCGCATCGGCACCGGGCTGGAGATTTACTTCTGCGATCCCCAAAGCCCGTGGCAGCGAGGCTCGAACGAAAATACCAACGGCCTGCTACGACAGTATTTTCCAAAGGGCACGGATCTCAGCCGGCACACGGCTAAAGAACTGGATGCGGTAGCGCATGCGGTGAACACAAGACCGCGCAAAACGCTTCGGTTGGAAAACACCTGCCGAAGTCCTCAACCAGTTCCTTGTGGGACAGTATGATGCCGGTGTTGCGACGACCGGTTGAATCCGCCCAATACGTCTCGATCAAATACACTGAGCGCCTGGCCGAGGCCGGCGTTGAGCCTTCAGTCGGCAGCGTGGGAGATTCCTGCGACAATGCGCTCGCCGAAACCATCAACGGCCTCTACAAGGCCGAGGTGATCCACCGACGCGGACCATGGCGCTCCTTCGAGGTGGTCGAGTTCGCGACGCTGGAATGGGTCGACTGGTTCAACAATCGCCGGCTCCTGGAGCCCATCGGCAACATCCCGCCGGCCGAAGCCGAGGCACGCTACTATGCCATGTTGGGAGAGCCCGCCATGGCAGCGTGACTCATATGTGGAACGGCCCTTCAGGCAAGTGCTTTCTTCAGACAACTCATCACACGGGAACGGTGCGGTCATATGTCCGGCCTTTCAGCGCGGTTCAGGACCGCTGGCCTGGATGAAGTCCGCGATGCGAGGGGCTGATCAAACGAACGCGCTGTGAGCGCATTGAGTCACGCGGCCTCTCTCGCCTCGGGATTTCCTCCCATGGAATCATCGTCTGTTTCGTGCACCTCGCCTCTGCCGGCTACCGCACCGGTCAGTTCGTTGGGGTCGTCTTCAGCTCAAGCGCTCGCTACGCTGTTTGCCGCCTCAAGACCCCAATATGTCCCGCCCTTGGTCAGAAGCGCCCAGATGATCCGGGCCATCTTGTTGGCGAGCGCGACAGCCACGACCTTGTAGGGCCGCCGCTTCAGAAGACCATTCAGCCATTTCGGCGTTTTATCGTTGCCCCGCATATGCCGCAGGACAGAAGTCGCACCGAGCACCAGCAGGGAGCGAAGCTCCGCATTGCCCATCTTCGATATTCCTCCAAGCCGCTCTTTGCCTCCGCTCGAATGGGACCTCGGCGTCAATCCCAACCAGGCGGCGAAGTGACGGCCGGATTTGAACCCGCCGGGATCTGGAACAGGCGCCTTGATAGATGCCGCTGTGATTGCTCCGACACCTGGTATCGTAGCGATCCGCCGCATATCCCCGTCACGTCTTGCCTCACGAACAATCTCCCGCTCGAGATCATCGATCTGTCGCATCAGCGCCTCGATCTGATCGGCGATGGCCGATAAAGACTGCGTATTTCAGGCGATCGTGAGCACGGATTTCACCGCATCGTGAGCACGGATTTCACGGGATCATGAGCAACGATTTCAGACGATCGTGAGCAACGATTTCAGGTGATCGTGAGCACCTTTTCGGA
>NZ_RZSU01000088.1:0-25865 GCF_003997585.1 Mesorhizobium sp. M5C.F.Cr.IN.023.01.1.1
GTGCGGAGCGCCAGAAGCGGCTCCGCCAGCACGCGGTCGGCGGCGTCCATCAGGGCGACGCATTCAGCCTGCAAGGGCGCAGCATCCTCAAGCAGGCGCTCGAGCGCCTCGGCGACCGGAAGCAGCGCCATTATTGGCCTGCCCCCTTGGCGTCCGCCTTGTAGTCGCCGGATTTGCCACCGGTCTTTTCCACCAGCCTGATGCCCGAGATCACCATGGCGCGGTCGACCGCCTTGGCCATGTCATAGATGGTCAGGCAGGCGACCGAGACGGCGGTCAGCGCTTCCATCTCGACGCCGGTCTTACCTGTGACGCGGGCCAGCGCCGTGACCTTCAGGCCTGGCAGCGTCGCGTCCGGTTCGATGTCAACGGATACCTTGGTCAACAGCAGCGGATGGCAGAGCGGGATCAGCTCATGCGTCCTCTTGGCCGCCATGATGCCGGCGATGCGCGCCGTGCCCAGCACGTCGCCCTTCTTGGCATCGCCGTCGAGAATCATTTTCAGCGTTTCCGGCAGCATCGAGACAAGACCCTGGGCGATCGCCGTGCGCGTCGTCTCAGCCTTGTCGCCGACATCGACCATGTTGGCTTCACCCTGTGCGGCAAGATGGGTGAGGGCGGCCGTCATCGTCAGTCAGCCGTAGAGCGACGTGCGTCCGTTTGGACGCACAAAGTACGCTCTAACCCTTTAAATCTACGCATCGTGCTCTCCAAAAATCGAATCCGATCTTCGGGCCGATGGATGAGCCGGCGCCTTGCCCGTCAAAAGCAGGTGGGTCGCAGTGGCCACGTCCTGTTGCCGCATCAGGCTTTCGCCGACGAGGAAGGTACCAATGCCGCTTTTTTCCAGCCTGCGGCAGTCTTCGTGCGAGAAAATACCGCTCTCGCTGACCAGCAGGCGGTCTGGCGGCACCATCTTCGCGAGCCGCTCCGAGGTCTCGATGCTGGTTTCGAACGTCCGGAGATTGCGGTTGTTGATGCCGATCAGCCGCGATGACAGTTTCAGCGCGCGTTCCGTCTCGGCCTCGTCATGCACTTCGACCAGCACGTCCATGCCGAGTTCGAACGCCGTCGTTTCGAGTTCGCTGGCCACGGCGTCATCGACGCTCGCCATGATGATCAGGATGGCATCAGCGCCCCACGCGCGGGCTTCGAACACCTGATAAGGCTCGAACAGAAAATCCTTGCGCAAGGCGGGCAATGTCACGGCGTTGCGCGCATCGGTGAGGAATTCAGGCGCACCCTGGAAAGACGGCGCGTCGGTCAGCACCGAAAGGCAGGCGGCGCCACCTTTCGCATAGGCCCTGGCCAGTGCCGGCGGATCGAAATCGGCGCGGATAAGGCCCTTGGAGGGGCTCGCCTTCTTGATCTCGGCGATCAGCGCGAAGCTGCCGGATTTGCGCTTGGCTTCAAGAGCCGAGAGAAAGCCGCGCGCTGCATCGGTGTCCTTCGCCCGCGCCTTGATCTCGGCAAGCGGCACGCGCGCCTTCGCCGCGGCGATCTCGTCGCGCTTGTAGGCTTCGATCTTGCGCAGGATATCAGACACGGCTCTATCCGTTCGAAATCTCGACCAGCCGGTCGAGCACTTTCAGCGACCGGCCGCTGTCGATGGCTTGCGCTGCCGTCGCCATGCCGTCGGCAAGCGTCGTCGCCTTGCCCGCCACCACCAGTCCGGCGCCGGCGTTCATCAGCACCGTATCACGAAAGGCGCCGGCAGCGCCGCCCAGCATATCGCGCAGCGCCTGGGCGTTGTAGGCGGCGTCGCCGCCGCGCAACTCGTCCTTGGTGTGCCGCTTCAGCCCGACCGCTTCCGGGGTCAGTGTAAAGCTGCGGATCTCGCCGCCGACCAGTTCGGCCACTTGGGTCTCACCGGTGGTGGTGATCTCGTCATAGCCGTCGCCATGGGCGACCCAGGCGTGGTCGGCGCCCAGTGCCTTCAGCGTCTCGGCCACCGGCATGATCCATTCCGGCAAGAAGACGCCGACCATCTGCCGGCTCACACTGGCCGGATTGGAGAGCGGGCCAAGCAGGTTGAAGATGGTGCGGGTGCCGAGCTCGACGCGGATCGGGCCGACATGCTTCATCGCCGGATGATGCGCCGGCGCGAACATGAAGCCGACGCGTGTGTCGTGGATACAGCGGCCGATCGTTTCCGGCGGGATATCGATCTTGACGCCGAGCGCGGTCAGCACGTCGGCGGCGCCGGTCTGCGATGATAGTCCGCGATTGCCGTGCTTGGCCACCGGCACGCCGCAGGCGGCGATGACGAAGGCGGATCCGGTCGAGATGTTGACGCTGTGCGAATTGTCGCCGCCGGTGCCGACGATGTCGATGGCGCCAGCGGGCGCGTCGACGCGCAGCATCTTGGCGCGCATGGTGGCGACGGCGCCGGAAATCTCGCTCACCGTCTCGCCGCGCACGCGCAGCGCCATCAGGAAGCCGCCGATCTGGCCGGGCGTAGCGTCGCCCGACATGATGATGTCGAAGGCCTCGCGCGCCTCCTCAAAGGAAAGGGAGTTGCCGGTGGCGACCTTGGCGATATGGGTCTTGAGCGCGCTCATCTGGTCAGGGCTTGGGCAACGGCGGTCTGGTCGATGCGAACGTCGTACTGCGTCTGCAGCTGCGCCACCAGCTGGTCGAGCAGGTCGTCGGACATGCCGGCGGTGAACGATTTCTGCGCGTCGTCCGGCACCGAGCTGGCGTCGGCTCCGGCAGGCTCGAAGACTTCGGCGATCTTGAACAGGATCTGTCCGTCGCCGGTGGGCGAGGGGATCAAACCGGTCCCGCCTTCGCCTTCGCCGAACATCGCAGCCGCCCCTTCCTTGCCGAAATCGACGTCGTCCGCCTCGCGCTTGACGCCGCGCTTGGTCTGCTTCTCAAGCTTGAGCTCGCTCGCGATTACGTCGAGCGTGGCGCCGGCCTTGAGACGCTTTTCGAGCTCGTCCGCTTTTGCGGTGAGCCGCTTGGTCGTTTCCGCCGCCGTCCAGTCGGCCACCACCTTCTGTCGGACTTCATCCAGCGTGCGGTCGCGGGCCGGCGTGATCGAATCCACCTCGTAGAACACGAAGCCGTTGTCGGCGGTGGTGAGGTCGGGATTCTCGGTGCCGGGTTCGGCGTCGAACACCGCCTTGATGAGCTCCGGCGATTCCGGCAGGTCCTTGACGATGGTGCCGTCCGGCCTCAGGCCGGTGCGATCGATCGCGTCGATGGTGACGACCTTCAGCTTCAGTTTTTCGGCCGCTTGCTTGATCGTGCTGCCCGAAGCGCGGATATCTTCGTAATTGTCATGCACGTCCAACAGAATGCGGCTTGCCTCGCCCAGCGCCAGATCCCTGCGGATATCTGCGGACACTTCGGCCAGCGGCTTCACCACTTCGGGCTTGACGTCGGTGACGCGCAGCAGCACCGGACCGAAGGCGCCCTGAACGACCGGACTGACTTCGTTGACATTGAGCGCAAAAGCGGCATCCGCCACCGCCTTGTCGGCGATCTTGTCCTTGGACAGCGTGCCGAGCAGCGTGTCGGCTTGCGTCTTGCCCTCGGCGGCGACGATCTTGTCGAAGGTAGCGCCGGTCTTGAGTGAATCGAGCGCGGCCTTCGCGGCATCAGGCGTTTTGAACACGAGCTGTTCGATGGTGCGCGTTTCCGGCGTGGTGTAGCGCCCCTTGTTCTTGTTGTAGTCGTCGCTGACCTGTTGGTCGGTCACGGCACTCGGATCCATGATGTCTTGCGGCTCGAGCCTGACATAGGAGAATTTGCGGTATTCGGGCGCCGCATATCTCTTCTTGTTTTCCTCGAAATAGGCCGAAAGCGCAGTGTCGGATGGCGCTTCAATCGGCTCGACCAGCGATTTCGGCAAGGTCACATACTCGATGGTGCGGTCTTCGCCACGATAGAGCGCGACTGCCTTCAAGAAAGTATTCGGAGCCTTGAGGCCGTCCGAAACCGCCTCGACAATCTGCTGGCGCACCGCCACCTGGGCGCGATTGGTCAGATAGTCTTCCGGCCGCATGCCGACCTGTTGCAGTATGTATTCGAACGTCCTCCGGTCGAAGGTGCCGCCGGGACCCTTGAAGGCCGGGTCTTCATGCGTGAGTTGGGCCAGCCGGTCCTTGGAGAGCCCCAACCCCAGCTTGCGCGCCTGCTCATCGAGGACTGCACCCGACACGAGTTGCGCCAGCACCTGGTTGTCGAGGCCGAGCGCCGTCGCCTGCTCGCGGCTGATGCGCTGGCCGAACTGCTGCGACATCACGCTGATCTGGCGATCATAGGCGAGGCGATACTCGTTGATCGACACTTTGGTGCCTCCGGCCGTGATAACGGCATCGTGGCCTGCAAAACCACCGACCATCTGCCCGGAAATACCCCAGACGGCGAAGCTCAACACCAACAATATCAGCAGCGCCTTCGCGACCCAGGTCCCCGCCGCGCTTCTCAAGATACTAAGCATGGTCACTTCCGATTTTTGGCGCATTTTCGCATGCGCCGAGTTTGAAACAAGCGCAATAGCGTCCTTCCGGCCCACTGTCGATTGCTTTGTGGGCTGAGTTTGGTAGTGAGGACGCAGCCAAATATTGCCCGGAGAAGCAAATCTCATGACGCCAGGAATCCGCCCGCTGGTCGCCGGCAACTGGAAAATGAACGGCACCAGCGCCTCGCTCAACGAACTCAGGATGATCGGCAACGGCTTCATGAGCGGGCTCGATGCGGAGACCGAAGCGCTGGTCTGCGTTCCGGCGACGCTGCTTGCGCATGCGGCAGAGATTTTGTCGCGCACGCCGGTCCGGGCCGGAGGCGAGGATTGCCACACCGAGGAGAGCGGCGCCCATACCGGCTGCATTTCGGCCGAGATGCTGAAAGATGCGGGCGCTAGCCACGTCATCGTCGGCCATTCCGAACGCCGCGCCGATCACAATGAGGACGACGCCCTTGTACAGGGCAAGGCCGCCGCCGCGTGGCGCGCCGGGCTGGTAGCCATCATCTGCATCGGCGAGACGAGAGCCGAGCGCGAGGCGGGCGCCACGCTCGATGTGCTGTCGCGCCAGGTCGCCGGCTCGGTGCCGCCCAACGCCACGTCGTCGAACACCGTCATAGCCTATGAGCCGGTATGGGCGATCGGCACTGGACTGACGCCGACCGCCGCCGACGTTGCTGAGGCGCATGCCCATATTCGCGAAAAACTGTCGGAAAAGCTTGGCAGCGCGGCGGCAAAGATGCGCATCCTCTATGGCGGCTCGGTCAAGCCGTCGAACGCGGTCGAACTGCTCGGCGTGAAAAATGTCGACGGCGCGCTGGTCGGCGGCGCCAGTCTGAAGGCGGCGGACTTTCTCGGTATCGCCGAAGCCTATCGAAATATCTCGTAGCATCGAAAGGCTATCGGGCACTTCGGATAGGCTGTGCCGCAGCGGAAATCGTTGCAAAGGGCGCATTGCTTCCCATATTCCGGCCACGGGCTTGGAAATGCCGTCAAAGCATTGTATTGAGCCGCCTCCAAATCACCGGCCGTATCCGCGGCCGCGCAAGGCTTTGCCAGGGTAAACTATGGAAACCGTACTGATCGTCGTCCACCTCATGGTCGTGCTCGCTCTTGTCGGCGTGGTGCTGCTGCAGCGCTCCGAAGGCGGCGGCCTCGGCATCGGCGGCGGCTCGGGCTTCATGACCGCGCGCGGCGCGGCCAACGCGCTGACGAGGGCGACGGCGATCCTGGCGGCGGCTTTCTTCGCCACCTCGCTGACATTGTCGATCGTCGCCCGTTACCGCGAGAAGCCGATCGATATTCTCGATCGTGTGCCTGTGACGAACGGCGGGGGCGGCGTGCTCAATCAGTTGCCTGGCACCACGGCGCCGACACCACCTTCCGGCAATACGGCGCCGACGCCGCCTACCGGCAATGATGCCGCAGCCCCGGCGCCCGCTGCGCCGCCCGCGGCGGATTCGACCACGCCGCCGGCCACAAACGGCGTCACCCTGCCAGTAACGCCGCAGGTTCCAAACCAGTAATCAGCAGACGTCCGGCGCCGCGATCTGTTGTTGTTTGAACACAGTCGCGGCAAATGCCGCACTATCCCGAGGATTCGACCGGGCACGGCACGACAGGGCGCTTGAGGCGTCTTCGATTAATCGATTATAGATTGCGCGCGGCACTTTCGGCGTCCTTGGGGGACGCCGGGCGACGCCGTGGGCAACAAGCATTGAATGATCGGATCTTCGCCATGCAGCTTCGCAGCTTCATATCAGCCGGCCTTTGTGCCGTGCTCAGCCTTGGTGGGCCCGCTTACGCGGCCATGCCGGCGGGTAATTCGGCCTCTAAAACCGCAGTAACAACTGACGTCGTCAACGTCGCTGCCAAAAGCGATACGGCGCAGCTAAGGCTCCTCAAGAAGAAGAAAAACCCGACCGCGGACGATCTTGCCCAGATCAGCAAGATCGAAGCCAAGATCGCGGCCGACAAAGAGGCCGCTCGAGCCAAGGCGCTTGAGGCCAGGAAGCTGGCGATGCGCGAGGCGGCCAAAGCCAAGGCCGACGCGGAACGGCAGGCGTTCCGTGCCAAGAAGGGGCTTGCCAAGAAGGATTCCGCTGCTCAGGCCCAGCTGGCCGACGGCAAGCCGGCTAAGAAGACCGTCAAGATCATCGAACCGGTTCAACCGATCGCACCGATCCAGTCGGCCGAGCCGGTTTCCGCCGAGGCCATGAACGTCGCGTTGACCGGCAACAACGGTGAATTGCGCAGCGAGCCGGCTGGACAGAAGCCGCAGAGCGTCGGGCTCTTCGCCGGTCTGTTCGGCGGCACGTCCTCGTCGATGTCGCTGCTCCCCGAAACCCGCGCCCTCGATGCCGCACTCGCCAGGAAGGAAGCCAAGAAGCAGTTCAAGGTGAAGCCGGAGTTCGTGCCGCAAGAGGTCGAATTCACCGGCTACAGTCCCGGCACCATCGTTATCGATACCAGCGCGCGCCGCCTCTATCTCGTCGAATCCTCATGGACCGCCCGCCGTTATGCGATTGCAGTCGGTCGTGACGGCCTGCAGTTCAAGGGCACGGTCGCGGTCGGCGACAAGCAGGAATGGCCGCGCTGGATCCCGACGCTCGAGATGCAGAAGCGTGAACCGAAGAATTATGGCCGGTACAAGGACGGCATGCCCGGCGGCGGCGAAAATCCGCTCGGCGCGCGCGCCATCTATCTCTACGACGGCAAGAAGGACACCCATCTGCGCATTCACGGCACCATCGCGCCGCAGTCAATCGGAACGAGCGCCTCCAATGGCTGCTTCCGCATGATCAACGAGCACGTCATGGACCTTTACCGCCGGGTGAAAGTGGGCACCAAGGTCGTCATCATCTGACGACTTAACGGACTATTCCAAAGGGCCGGTCTCGCCGGCCCTTTTGTTTTGGTTCGAGCATCACCAGGGCGCCTTCTTGGGAAAAAGCCTTCGCGGCGGTTTTTTCTCTGGCGGAATCAATTCGGCCGCGTTAAGCGATGACTCCCATGGCGCGATATGTATTCATCACAGGCGGCGTGGTTTCCTCACTCGGAAAAGGCATCGCTGCAGCGGCCCTTGGGGCTCTCTTGCAGGCGCGAGGCTATCGCGCGCGCATAAAGAAGCTCGATCCCTATCTCAATGTCGATCCCGGCACGATGTCGCCATACCAGCATGGCGAAGTCTTCGTGACCGACGACGGCGCCGAGACCGATCTCGATCTTGGCCATTATGAGCGCTTCACCGGCCGCTCGGCCAACCAGCAGGACAACATCACCACAGGCCGCATCTACAAGAACATCATCGAGCGGGAGCGGCGCGGCGACTATCTTGGTGCCACCGTGCAAGTGATTCCGCACGTCACCGACGAGATCAAGAACTTCATTCTCGACGGCAATGACGACTATGACTTCGTGCTGTGCGAGATCGGCGGTACGGTCGGCGACATCGAGGCGATGCCGTTCCTGGAGGCGATCCGCCAGCTCGGCAACGATCTGCCGCGCAACAACGCCGTCTACGTGCACCTGACGCTGATGCCCTACATTCCAACGGCGGGCGAATTGAAGACCAAGCCGACCCAGCATTCGGTCAAGGAATTGCGCGGCATCGGCATTGCGCCCGACATTCTGCTGGTCCGCGCCGACCGCCCCATCCCCAGGGAAGAGCGCCGAAAACTGTCGCTGTTCTGCAATGTTCGCGAGAGCGCGGTCATTCAGGCACTCGACGTCCCGCACATCTATGACGTGCCGATGGCCTATCACAATGAAGGGCTGGATTCGGAGGTGCTGGCCGCTTTCGGCATCGATCCGGCGCCGAAGCCGCGCATGGAGCCCTGGCAAGCGGTGTCCAACCGTATTCACAATCCGGAAGGCGAGGTGACCATCGCCGTCGTCGGCAAGTATACCGGCCTCAAGGACGCATACAAATCGCTGATCGAGGCGCTGTCGCATGGCGGCCTCGCCAACCACGTTAAGGTCAAGCTCGACTGGATCGAGAGCGAGATATTCGAGAAGGAAGATCCGGCGCCGTGGCTGGAAAAGGTCCACGGAATTCTGGTCCCCGGCGGCTTTGGCGAGCGCGGCGCTGAAGGCAAGATCCTGGCGGCGAAGTTCGCCCGCGAGCGAAAAGTGCCATATTTCGGCATCTGCTTCGGCATGCAGATGGCTTGCATCGAAGCAGCGCGCTCGCTGGCCGGCGTCGAGCATGCCTCGTCGACCGAATTCGGTCCGACCGAGGAACCGGTCGTCGGCCTAATGACCGAATGGCTGAAAGGCAACATGCTGGAGAAGCGCAGGGAAACTGGCGACCTCGGCGGCACCATGCGGCTCGGCGCCTATCAGGCGGACCTCGCCAAGGGTTCGAAAATCGCCGACATCTACGGGGACACGCAGATTTCCGAGCGCCACCGCCACCGCTATGAGGTTAATGTCGACTACAAGGAGCGGCTCGAGGATTGCGGCCTGGTCTTTGCCGGCATGTCGCCCGACGGCGTGCTGCCGGAAACGGTCGAATACCCCGACCATCCCTGGTTCATCGGCGTGCAGTATCATCCCGAGCTGAAAAGCCGGCCACTCGACCCGCACCCGCTGTTTGCCAGCTTCATAGAGGCCGCGGTGGAACAGTCGCGGCTGGTCTAGGCTGCCACCGGCCGTCATGCAAACCTATGTCGCTCTGCTTTACAGCATCGTCCTGGGCGAGGGGCGGCGTCTCGTCATGTCCGATCTCAGGGCCATGACAGGAGGCCTGGGGCTGAACAACCCGCGCACGCTGGTGGCGACCGGCAATCTGGTCTTCGAGACGAAAGAGACAGAGATTGCCGCGCTGGAGCGCCGGTTGGAGACGGCGTTCGAAAAGACCTTCGGCCGCCATGTCGACATCATCGTGCGCCGCGCGGATGACTGGTTGAAGCTTGCGGCCGGCAATCCGTTTCCCGCCGAATCGGCTGCCGCGCCGGATCAGGTAGCGGTGCGCGTGATGCGCAAGCCCGTTCCCGCTGAGGCCGTCGCGGCGCTGGAGGCCTATGTCGGCAACGATGAGCGAATGCAGGCCGTCGGCGGCGACATTTGGATCTTCTTTTCCCGCGAGACGCCAAGTTCGCGTCTGCTGGCGGCGATAAGCCATAAGCGGCTCGGCGTGGGCACCTCGCGAAACTGGAACACGGTGCGCAAGCTGGCCGAGATGGTCGGCGGGTAGGCTTCTCCTTCTCCCACAAGCAAGGGGAGAAGGAGAAAATTATGTCATGCCTTCGCCGTCCCGGCTCCGGCGGGACGGCGCCGTCTTCCCCGTAGAGAACCTCGACGCGAGGGAACCGGCAACCGGTTGATTTGCCGGCTTTGGCCTTATAGGCATTCGATGAAAGTCACGCTTATCGGCGCGCAACGGCTCGTCGCACGCTTGTCACGTTTGGTGATTCGATTTCGGTCGAACGATATGAGAGACTTCGTCTTGGCCCGGCCTCATCTTTAGCATCGGGCCCTGTTTGCCGGAATCAAGTGGTCAGCCGTAAGTTTAACAAGGTTCGATCAGTCACGTAGCGATCGACCGGGAGGAAACGATGGATCGCCTGCAATTCTTTACGCCTGTGCGGATTTCGCGCGGGCAGGAAAGCCCTGCCGAAGAAATTTATAGTGTAGCCGAAGCGATGGGGTTCTTGCGTAAATGGCCAATAGGCCGGCGTGGGCCAGTCTACCAGTGCGCGGTGAATTGCTGCTCTGCGGCTCTGGCGGGCCGGATGTCGGCAGAAGAAGCAAGGAAGGCTTTTGCCGGCTTCGCCCGCATCACACGCTTGCTCAACGACGACATGGCACTGCCGATGGGCGGCGAAAATAGTGATAGCGTGCATGCGCTGAGGCGATGAACGTTTATATTGCACCCCGCCATGAACGCGGTGCCCGGCGGCAAAGTCACAGCACCTCGACTGAGGCAGCGAACACGTAGCTGGCGCGGCGCTCGGTGACAACGAGCTTCTGATTTGGACAACACCGGCAAAGCCCTCTCATGGCAGTAGGAGTCGCTGGATCGGCGTGGGCCCGACCTACCGAGGCGCGGTGAATTGCTGCTCCGCGGCTTGGCGGGCCTGGCGGATCACGGGCCTGCTTCGAGGAAAGCCCGGGCAAAACCGGGTTGCGCCGCTTCTATCGTTCCATCGGGCAATCTCAAAAGCCGGTCGATTGCGATGCCATAGAGCCGCAGCCGGTCGTCGAGCAGCCTCGCTGCCTCCTCGATATTGCCCCGTTCGGCCTGCCGCAAGGCACTGTGCATCACATCGCGAAAGATCAGCCGCAGCTGCAAAAGCATCTCGGCAAAAGCTTCCGGGTCAGGCACGTCGAGTATACCTTCCTCGCTTCCCTTCCGAAGCAGATCGGTGATTATCGGTCTGGCCAGTTCCCTGGCGGCCTGGTCGACCCGATGGAAGAGGGCGAGGTTCTCGGGCCGGAACAGGACGAAGAACGTATTCCGCAATTGCGGGGCAAGCTCGACGTTCAGCCGCCGTGAGCCGGCAAAAAGCGCATTAAGCCGGCCAAGCCCGTCAAGTGACGGATCGTCGAGCACGGGCTTCAACTCGGTGAAACTGTCGCGCGCGAGACGTGCGGCGAGTGCCTCCAGCAGAGCCTCTTTCGATGCGAAGTAGTGATAGAACGCGCCCTTCGACAGGCCGGCCTCGCGAATGATGTCGTTCACCGTCGTATTGTCGTAGCCATGCGCGAAGAAAAGCCGCTGGGCACAGTCGAGGAGCTCGGCGGATCGTTTCTCCGGCGGCTTTATCACTCGGGGCAAGATCGACCTCGCAAAAGTACAGGTGGACAAGAGGAGCACGAACCGTTTGCTTATGCAACTTTTATAGACCGACGGTCGGTCTAGTGTTATGTCTGCCTCTGCCCGACGTTCGGATTCGACGATGGAGGGAGAGTTACTTGCGACGGATACGCTGGATTGTCGGCATCATTCTTGTCGCGGCGGCTGCTGCCTTCGCCGCTTGGTATTTGTGGCAGCCGGCTAAGGTTTCGGTCGTAACGCCACAACGCGGCGACGCAGCGGAAATCGTTTACGCGAGTGGCTCCGTCGAGCCGCGAACCTGGGCCAAGGTGACTCCCGTGGTCCGCGAGAGGATCGTCGAGCAATGTAATTGCGAGGGGTCGAGGGTTGCACAAGGCGACGTGCTCGCCAGGCTAGACGACAGCGAGGCCCGGGCCGTGCTTGGCGAGCTCGAAGCGCGTCAAGCGCTTGCCCAGGAAGAACTCCGGCGGCTGACGGTGCTTGCCGAAAGGCGTGCGGCGAGCCAGCAGGCGCTCGATCGTGCACAGAGCGAACTCGGCCAGATCGAAGCACTGGTTGCCGGACAGAAAGCACGGCTCGACACCTACGTGTTACGTGCGCCGAACGCCGGTGTCGTGCTCAGGCAGGACGGCGAGGTGGGTGAGGTCGCCGAGCTTGGCACGGTGTTATTCTGGGTCGGCGAGCCGAACCCGCTCCTGGTGGTCGCCGAGGTCAACGAGGAAGACATCCCCCGGGTTGAGATCGGCCAGCGCGCGCTGCTTAAATCGGACGCGTTCCTCAGACAAAAGCTGGAAGCGGTGGTCGACAGCATCACGCCCAAGGGCGATCCGGTAACGAAGACCTATCGCGTCCGCTTCCGCCTGCCGGACGATACGCCGCTTCGTATCGGCATGTCGACCGACGTGAACATCGTCATCCGCGTTTCGAAAAATGCGCTGTTGATCCCGTCCGTTGCGGTGGATGGGAACAAGGTGTTTATGGTCGAGGGCGACAAGGCTTGGCGGCGCGAAATCCGAACGGGCATCCGCGGCACCGATGGCATCGAGGTCCTGCCGGACACCGGCGGGAAGGCAGGTATCGACGAGAAGGCTCGCGTCATCTCGCCCTATCCCGCCGACCTCGCCGACGGGGCGCGCGTTCGCATCACCGCCGCCCAGGAGAGATAAAGCAACGATGCCGCTTATCTTCGACATCGCCGTTACGCACATTGCCGGCCGCGGTCGCCAGACGCTGGTTGCCGTAATAGGCGTTGCAGTCGGTGTCGGCTTCTCCATCGCCATGGCGGCGCTGATGCAGGGCGGGCAGGACGATTTCGTCAGGCAACTCGTCGACACGATGCCGCATGTCGACATCTCCGACGAGCAGCGCACAGCCCGCCGCCAGCCTGCCGAGGATGCCTTTACGACGGTCGCGATCTCCGGGCTCAGGCCGCGCGACGATCGCCGCGGCATCATCAATCCGACCGCTGCGACCTCCTGGCTCGAAAGCTGGATTCCCGGCCGGTTCGCGGCAAGCCTCAAAACGCAGGGTGTGATCCGCTATTCCAGCCGCGAAGTGGGCGCGGCGATCATTGGCATCGAACCGGAGCGCGAGTCCGGCGTGTCGCCGATCGTCGGAGACTTCGTCGAAGGCAGCTTTTCGGCACTTGCCGCAGGCGGCAACAACGTGCTCATCGGCGACACGATGGCGAGCCGGCTCGGCGCCGGATACGGCGACACGATAACGGCGGTTTCCTCCGAGGGGCTGACGCGCAACTTCAAGATCGCTGGCCTGTTCCACACCGGCACCACCGCGCGCGACGAAGGTGAAGCCTATGTGCTTCTGAAGAACGCGCAGATCCTCTCCGCCCGGCCGAACGCCATCAACGAGATACGCATCAAGCTCGACGATCCCAACCGCGCTCCGGTGGTGGCGCACCGTGCCGAGACCGAACTGGGCTACAAGGCCGTGGCGTGGCAGGAGGCGAATGAATCGATCCTCGAAGCGCTCGTCGTGCGCAACGTCATCATGTACACCGTCGTCGGCGCGATCATGTTGGTCGCCGGCTTCGGCATCTACAACATCATCTCTACCATCACGCATGAGAAGGCGCGCGACATCGCCATCATGAAGTCGCTTGGCTTTCCGGAGGCCGACATGCGTCGGCTCTTTCTGCTGGAAGGCGTGGCGATCGGCGCAGCCGGCTGCCTGCTTGGCGGGATACTCGGCGTCTCGATGACCTATGCCCTGTCGCTGGTGCGTTTCGAGATTGCCGCGACGGGCCAGGAGATGACCCGGCTGCCGATCGCCTGGAGCTTGATGCACTATGTCATCGCCTCGGCGTTCGCGCTGGGTTCGGCGGCAGTTGCCGGCTACCTGCCGGCGCGCCGTGCGGCGCGCCTGAACCCCGTTGAGATCATCAGAGGCGCGTCATGAGAGCACTCATCGAGACCGAGAAACTGACGCGCGTGTTGCCTGAGATCGTTCCCGTTACGCTGGTCAAGGACATCACGCTCGCGATCAACGAGAGAGAGTTCGTCGCCGTCACCGGTCCATCCGGCTCTGGCAAATCCTCATTGCTCTATCTGCTCGGCCTGCTCGACCGGCCGACCGCTGGGACGTTGAGAATAGGCGGCCGCGACACCGACCCGATGAATGAAAGGGAGCGCGCGCGGACCAGGCTTTCGATGCTGGGCTTCGTATTCCAGTTTCATTTTCTGCTGCCGGAGTTCACGGCGCTCGAAAATGTCGAAATCCCAATGCGCAAGCTGGGCCGACTGGCGCGGCCTGCGATGCGCGAACGGGCCGGGGAGTTACTTTCATCCCTCGGGCTTGGCGAACATCTCGACAAGCGGCCTGACCAGCTCTCGGGAGGCCAGCGTCAGCGCGTCGCCGTGGCACGCTCACTCGCCAACGACCCGCCGCTTATCCTCGCTGACGAGCCGACGGGGAGCCTCGACAGCAAGAGCTCCGAGCAGGTTTTCGCAACTCTGGAGAACCTGGTGCGCGAGCGCGGCAAGACCGTCGTGGCGGTTACGCATGATCTCGACATGGCGGCGCGCATGGATCGCCGCATTCACATCGTGGACGGGAAGATCGACTGAACCGGAACCAATCGACATTCATTCATGGGGGTTGTTTGCGGCAGCGGGCGGAGTCCTATGCTAAGGATTTCGGCCAGCGATATTTGCCTGTGAGATTGATGTGCTCCCAGCCGAGTGAGAGACGTTGGCAAGGAGATCGAGCGATAGCGGTTTTCCCTCATGTTTCCAGCCAGCGATGACTTCACCCAATTTCTTCGCGTTCCAGAAGAAGATGATGATGGCAGCCAGAGGATTCATGCCGGCGATGCGGCAATGCTGGCCTTCGGCGGAGCGATCGCGGATTTCGCCACGACGATGGAAACTGATGGCGCGCTTCAGCGCATGATGCGCTTCGCCCTTGTTAGGCCCTGTCTGTGCGCGGCGCTGCAGATCGGCATCCAGAATCCAGTCGATCATGAACAGCGTGCGCTCGACACGACCTACCTCGCGCAAAGCCGTGGCTAGTTCGTTCTGCCGAGAATATGAGGCGAGTCTGCGCAAAACCTGGCTTGGCTTCCGGCAGCGATGCGAAGGATGTCGGGCCAATTGCGTTGATCGGGCGTGGCGCGAGCCTGTCTCACGACCAGCCGGGAGTCGCGATCAGGACACCCGCGCCGCTCCGAAATTGGCGTCGAGCCAGGCTATTGCCTCGGTTACGCTGTCGAGAACATAGCTTGCGACCGTCGGCCCGCGCGGCTTCACGCGTATCGAGACGCCGTTGGCTTCGTTTACTGCCTCGAAACCGTTTTCGTCCGACGTGTCGTCTCCGAGGAATACGGGCCGCCGGCCGGCGAAGGGCGGGATTTCCATGAAACGCCGAATGGCAGCTCCTTTGACGGCTTCCAACGGCATGAGTTCAACGCCGGCGTTTCCCGGAATCACGCGATATCCGGGCGGAAGCTGCGTCAATGCCTGTTCGACAAGCTGTGTTGCCCGTGCAAGCAGTTGCGGCGCGGCGCGGGTATGGATGGCCAAGACCGGACCCTTGCGCTCGACATAGACCTTGCCTCCACCTAGTTCGGCCTCGATCTCGTCGGCAAGGGCAGCGATGTCCGCCGGCGCGTCCGCAGCGACGACCGGCCCGTCCGACGTCAGCCGGTGCTCGAGTCCGTACAGTCCTGCTGCGCGCAGTTTCAGAGGATGAAACAATCTGTCGACGGCAGAGACCGAACGTCCGGTGATGAAGGCGAGGGCGCCGCCCAGCCTTCGCTCAATGTCTCCGAGAAGCTGACGCAACTCATCACCGACGAAGACAGCGTCGGGATGAGCGGCATGTTCAAGCAAGGTGCCGTCGATATCGAGGAAAAGCGCACATTGCTCTTCTGGCAGGTCCGGTGCCAGCTGCAGTCGAAGGTCCGTCACGACGCCGCCTTTCGTGCCCGCTCGAAGATGGAAATGACATTGTTGCTGCTGGATGGCCGCTCGCCGTTGCCCGTCACCCGGTCGAGGTCGCCACGCTTGCGAAGGCGGGCCGCATCCAGAAGCATGCTGCCGGCCCAGCGATAGACGTTATTGTCGCGGACCATCTCGCGCATGGGCCGCATACGCTCGCGCTGTTCCTCCGGCGTCATGGTCAGCGCCTGCAGCAGCGCTTCGCTCGTCATGGCCGTATCGTAGGGATTGACGATCAATGCCTCCAGAAGTTCGCGCGAAGCGCCGGCAAAGGTGCTGAGCAACAGCACGCCCTGTTCATCGTCGCGCGCGGCGACGAATTCCTTGGCCACCAAGTTCATGCCGTCATGCAGGCTGGTGACCATACATATGTCGGCCGCCCGATAGATCTCGTAGACCTGTTCCTGCGAGTGATGTTCGGCCACCATCAGGAGAGGACTGTAGTCCTCGGTGCCATAGCGCTGGTTTAGCTCTTCGGCATAGCGAAGGCATTCGTCATGAAGTTGCTGGTAGGCCGGCAATGTGCCCCGGCTGGGCGCCGCGACCTGCAGGAAAACCACTTTGCCTACCCATTCGGGATACCGCGTGAACAATTCGTCCAAGGCATGAAAGCGATCGAGAATGCCTTTGGTGTAGTCGAGGCGCTCGACGCCGACGCACAGTTTGACGTTCGCAGGCAGCCCGAATCTTTCGCGGACACGGGCACGGCATTCCTCGACAGCCGGCAATCTTGCCAGCAGTTCGGCCGGCCATTCTATTGAAATGGGGTAAGCGTGGACCAGAGTCGTTTGCCCGCCATAGGAGATCGCCGCGTCCGCCCGTTCTATGCGGCTTTCCAGGAAGCGATCGACGCTTTCGGTGAAATTGTTGGCGTGGAACTGAGTATGGAAGCCGATGATGGAGCTGCCCAGCAAACCTTCCAGGATCCGTTCACGCCATGGACAGATGCTGTACACTTCCGAGTTGGGCCACGGGATATGCCAGAAAGTGATGACGATTGCCTCGGGCAGGCGCTCGCGGATCATGCGCGGCAAGAGCGCGAAGTGGTAGTCCTGGACCAGCACAATCGGCCGCTCGTTGCGCGCCTCGGCAACCACCGTATCGGCGAACTTCCGGTTGACGGCCTCATAGGCTTCCCAATCCGACGCGCGAAAAATCGGGCGGGTGAAGGCGATATGGCAAAGCGGCCACAGACCTTCATTGGCGAAGCCCAGATAATAGGCCTGGTATTCTTCCTCCGTCAGCCAGACCCTGCGCAGCGTGTAGGACGGATTGCCAGGCGGCACCTCAACCCGGTCGTTCTCGTCGACGGTGAGACGGTCCGCTGTTCCGCCGCCGTAGGCGATCCAGGTGCCGGCACAGGCTCGGGTGATCGGCTCAAGCGCCGAAACCAGCCCGCTGGCCGGTACCAAGAGCTCGACGCCGTCATCGTTGACGTTGTGGATGTAGGGTTCGCGGTTGGATACTACGATCACCTGCGTCTCCGGCAGATCCTCGGCCAGGATCTTGCGCAAGGTGTCGGGCGACCATGTGATCAGCGCTGCATCGGCCGAGTGGCCGTTCTTTTCAAACTCCCGCAGCACTGTGCGAGCCGCTTCCGAAATCACGTCCTCGCCTGCGGTGGATGCGGCCGCTGGTATGTGGCGTCGGTGGGATATCGAGAACACCAGGGCAACAGCGGAAAGGCCAAGGCTTGCAATGATTAGAACCCAGAGTACCTCTATGCCATAGTCCGACATTGGAATAACGATTTTTCTCAGGCCGATCAGTGGCCATGTTGGTGTGTTTTTCGAATTCGCAGCCGGCCAATCGTGACAAGCTGCCGTGCGTCGGAACGTTCGGACGGGCCATCGGTTCCGCTACTTGCAGCGCAGTGGTCGGTTCCATGCGAAAAGCCAAACTAGGTCCGCACGATGAGCGGCACTAAGGCCTCATGCCGGTCGGCGAGAAAGGCCCTGTCGCCGACACGCTGGAAGGTGAGATCCACCGCCCTTGCGCCAACGCCCAGATGCCTCAGCGTGAGCATGTCGATACCAATCGGCAGCCTGGGCCGGGTGACGTGGATTTCGCCGTCCCAGCCGTCGATCTCCAGGCCGAGGCAGGCCTGCATCAGCATGAAGGCAGACCCGGCCGACCACGCCTGCGGCAAGCAGGCGACGGGATAGGCGATCGGCGCTTCGCCCGGCGCGCGGGTAAAGCCGCAGAACAGTTCGGGCAAGCGCATGTTGAAATGGACCGCCGATTCGAAGGTGCTGCTCATCAGCCGGACCACGCTTTCACGCTCGCCAAAGCGTGCCAGACCGGCGCCGCACATGGCGGTGTCATGCGGCCAGATCGAGCCGTTGTGGTATGACATCGGGTTGAAGAACACAGCATCGTCGGCGAGCGTCCTCAGCCCCCACCCGAATGGAAGGAAGCCGAAAGCAGCTGGTTGGCGACCAGCTGCGCCCGCGTCGGCTCGGGGAGCCCGACATAGAGAAGATGCCCGACATTAGACGTCCGCACCTTGCAGGGCTCGCCGGCGCCATCAATCGCCAAGGCATAGAAGCCGAGATCGTCCAGCCAGAAATGGCGTTCCACAGCGGCACGCATGGCCTCGGCGCGGCTGTCCCAATGATCGGCCCTGTCGCCTTCACTGCGGCGGTGGGCGAGCGCCGCCAGCCCCCGGAAGGCGGCAAAGACATAGCCTTGCACCTCCACCAGCGCGATCGGTCCCTTTGGGATGCGGCCATCTGCATGGAAGACGGAATCGATGCTGTCCTTCCATCCCTGGTTGGAGAGGCCGGACTCGGCGGCACGCTGATAGGTTACGAAGCCGGTCGGCCGGCTCGCCGCCTCGGTCCATTCGGCCGCAGCGCAGAGCGACGGCCACAGGCTGTCGACGAACGCCATGTCGCCGGTACGGTCCGCATAGGCGCAGGCGAGATGGATGTAGAGCGGCGTCGTGTCGACACCGCCATGGTAGCGGCCGAAGGGGAGCTCCCGCAGCGCCGCCATTTCGCCTTTGCGGGTCTCGTGCATGATCTTACCCGGCTGTGAATCGCTGAACGGCGATGTCTCCGTCGCCTGGTGCTGGGCAAGGAAGGCCAGCACGCCTCGCGCCAAACCCGGGTTGAGCCACAGCATCTGCAACGCGGAGATCACGCCGTCACGACCGAACGCCGTCGAAAACCAAGGGATACCCGCGTAAGGGTAGGGTCCGGTCGCAAGCTCCGTGGTCAGCAGCGCCACATCCGCGCGAGCGCGCTCGATCCAGTCGTTGAAGACGCGCCCGGAACTGTGCACCGTGGCACCATGACGGCGCTTGGCCCGCATGCCGAAGCGAGCGCGGGCCGCGGCGGCGCGGTAGCGATCGCGGTTCGGCGTTTCCGCCACTTCGGGACCGACTTCGACATACAGCACCTCGCTGCTGCGCCTCGTCACGGCAATCAGGAAATCCGCACGGTCGGCCGTCAGCTGGTCTGGCGCCTGCGAGAACGATATCGCCGACATCCGCGCCAGCCCGTCCAGCCCGTCGTAGCGAAGCAGGACGGAGGTCGCATCCGTCTCGGCAGCATGGGCCATGCCGCGCTTCAGCCGTGTCGAGCCGCGCACTTCGAACATGTCGCGGAAATCGGCGGCAAAATGCAGCGAAACGCGGATGGTGGAGTGATCCTGGCTGTAGTTGGAAAGGGTGATGCGTTCAAACAACCGGTCCTGCCAAAGCAGCCTGACGCGTTCGATATGGATCGCGCCCTGCGGAATGTCCCGGCCGCGGGCGCTCTGCATCGGCAGATTGGTCAGGTTGGAGGTGAAGAGCACATTGTCCTGGCTGAGCGACGCACCTAGCAGCGATGTCTGCCGGCCGCCGACGGTCAGCCGGAATTCGGAAAGCACTCGCGTGTCGTCACGGAAGAAACCATCGCCAGCGCCGCGGATATCGCCGTAGGCGTCGGCCACGGCAAAGCAATCGCCTTGCTTGAGGGCGAACAGCCGATGCGGCTCTCGAGGTGCGGTGGCGTCCAGGGACGCAAGTGCTACCGCGGGATCAAGCTTGCGCTCGTCGAGTTGGGCCATTCGCTACACATCTCTCTCGTTTCGCCCCCCGAGGTAATGCCGCTCACGACGCTCTTGCTTCGGCCGAGGCGCCGATCAGGCGCGCATAGGCGGAAACGTAGTCGCGGGTCATTCTTTCGGCGGAAAACCGCCTTTCGAAGACAGCTCGCACCTTCCGCCTGTCGAGCCGCAGCATGCCCGGCACCGAGGCGACCGCGCCCTCCATGGAATCCACGATAAAACCGGTCACGCCTTGATCGACGATTTCCGGCATTGCGCCGGAGTTCCAGGCGATCACCGGCGTGCCGCAGGCCATCGCCTCTATGACGGCAAGACCGAACGGCTCTGGCCAGTCGATCGGGAATACGAGCCCGGCCGCCTTGCCGAGGAATTCCGCCTTCTTTTCCTCCTCGATCTCGCCGACATAGTCGACACGGTCACCGTCGACCAGCGGCTCGACCATCTCTCGGAAATAGGCGCGGTCGTCGTCGCCGATCTTTGCCGCAAGCTTCAGTTTCAGCCCCGAGCGCAGCGCGATCTCGATGGCACGATCCGGACGTTTATCGCGCGACATCCGGCCAAGGAAGGCGAGGTAGGGCTCCCCTGGGCTCGTCTCGAAAACCGGTTTGTAGAGTTCGGTCGGCAGCCCGTGGTGAATCGTCGTCAGCCAGTTGGCGTTGGCGAGCCCCGTGCTTTGGCTACGGGATACGGAGATCATCGGAAAGCGCGGAAAACGCTCATAGGCCGGCGCCAGATCGACATAGTCGAGCCTGCCATGCGGCGTCGTAACCGTCCGCTCGGGCATGTGCTCGAAGAAGGAAAAATGCAGGAAATGGCTGAGGTGAAAATGAATGATATCAAAATCATGAGCTCGTTTCCTCACCTCGGAAAGCATCAAAAGGTGCGCGGCTGTCTCGGATTTCAGCGGGCGTGGATCAAGACGCAGCGCACGCTCGCGACACGGCACCAATTTTGCCGACGTCTTTGTATCGCCACTGGCGAACAAGGTTACGTCATGGCCAAGCTCGACCAATCCTTCGGTCAGATAGGAGACGATGCGCTCCGTACCTCCATAGAGCCGAGGCGGTACGGATTCATGGAGCGGCGCCACATGGGCTATTCTCATAGGCTGGCATTTCCCTCAAACATCATCGCTGAAGTCGAAATGCACCACCCCCCCGAACGTTCCCGCAACGGCAAGAAGTCTCGATGATTGGCGATTCACTCAGCCGATCCGTTGCCAATTTGCAAGGCCGTGGGCGTTTTTGCCGGGAACCAATTGGCTGGCCGTGAATTTAATTAGGTTCGATCGAACGCATCGCGATCGACGGGGAGGAAAAGATGACTCGCCTGCAGTTCTTTACGCCGGTGCGAATTTCGCGCGGGCAGGGAAAACCTGTCGAAGAAATCGACAGTGTCAGAGAAGCGATGACTTTTTTGCGCCACTGGCCGAAAGGGCGGCGCGGCCCGGTGTATCAATGCGCGCTGAACTGCTGCGCTGCGGCTCTGGCGGGCCAGATGTCTGCCGAGGAAGCAAGAAAGGCTTTTACGGGCTTTGCCCGGATCACCCGGCTGCTGGATGACGACATGTCGCTGCCAACAGGCAGCGAAAGGATGGGCAGCCTATACACGGCGAGGCGTTAGACGGTAGACCCATTCGCGACGATCCGCGCCAGTGCGTCCACGCCGCCAAAAGAGACAGGGCTTCAAGCTGCAGTTCGTGCACCTGTCTCTGTTGGCGAGCGCGGGCCCTGATGCGAGGTCGTGTCCCGTTAGCTCGTTCAGGTCACAAAGAATGCAGCTGCCGTAAGCGACAGACCTGGAGAGAGAGTGGCGAATTGTGTTTGAACCGCGCCGCCGATCCCGTCGCTGTCGAAAGAGAGCGCTCCGGTTGAATTGTTGTAGAGGATACGGTCGGAACTGTCGTGCGCGGCCGCACCCGCAAAGAAAGCGGCGGATGTGAGCGCGCCCGAGCTCAGCCCGGCAAATATAGCGTTGTCTATGTGGATCTTGTCCTGGAGCTTGTTGAAGTCGGTAATCCTGTCGATATTGCCGGCTCCCAGAGCGGTATTGAAAACGAAGGCATCATTGCCGCCATTGCCGGTCAAGGTGTCGGCGCCGCGGCCGCCATTGATGACATTGGCGCCGGCATTGCCTTTGATGGTCTGGGCGAATTCGTTGCCGGTGAGGTTAATTGCCGTGGTGGCGGACGGATATCTGGCGGCCAGAAGTTCGACCGCCGAGCCGGCCGCAAGCGCGTAGCTCACCGTGGTGGCCACGGTATCGCGACCGCCGCCTGCGGCCTCGATCACCTTGTCGCCGGCATTGTCGATATAGTAGCCGTCGTTGCCCCCATAGCCGATCATCGTGTCGGCGCCGCCGAGACCATTGATGGCATTGGCGCCGGCGTTGCCCTGGATTGTCTGGGCGAACTCGTTGCCGTTGAGGTTCATAGCCGCCGTGCCGGACGGGTTGTTGATGGCGAGAACCTCGACCTGCGAGCCGGCTGCAAGCGCGTGGCTCATCGAAGTGACCACCTTGTCGGTACCGCCGCCCGCTGCCTCAATCACCTTGTCGCCGGCATTGTCGACATAATAGGTGTCGTTGCCGCCATAGCCGAGCATCGTGTCGGCGCCAGCGAGGCCGTTGATGACATTGGCGCCGGCATTGCCCTGGATAGTCTGGGCAAACGCATTGCCGGAGAGGTTGATTGCCGTCGTGCCAGACGGATTCGTGGTGGCGAGAAGCTCGATTTCCGAGCCGGCCGCGAGCGCATAATTCAGCGAGGTGAGCACCCTGTCGGTGCCGCCGCCGGCCGCCTCATTCACCTTGTCGCCGGGATTGTCGATGTAGTAGGTGTCGTTGCCGCCGTAGCCGATCATCGTGTGGGCACCGGTTCCCTGAAGTACATCGGCTCCGCTGGTGCCATAGAGCGTATCGTCGGTTGGAGGTGGGGTCGTGGTGCTGGTGTTGTGTCGCAGGAAAAAGTCTTGCATCGCCGGAGTGTTCCCAAGCGAGGTTTCGCCGTTCTGCGAGGCCCATTTATAAGCCATGTCAAACGCAGGATTGGGAACCAGCCTTTCCCAGTGGTCCATCATGGTCTGCATCTGGGATGTCGTGGGCATGACATATGACCCGCCCGTATTGGTCGTCCAGCCGCCGCCGCCAAATGCCTGATAGACCGGAACGATCGCGCTCTGCGGGATGCCTGCTTCCAACGCCGCAGCCACAGCTCTATCAATGTAGTTGAAGTCCACCGCAGTGGTGCGCACCGGATAAGGGTTTATTCCGTAATAGTCGATGCCCGTGTTGGCAGGATTGTAGGTATTGGAATAGTTCGAATCAGTGAACGACCCCATGTCCATCAAGGTGATGAAAGTCTTGGCGCCTGGAAAATGGGAATGGATCCAGTCGGATTCCGCCTTCAGATTGGCAGCGCTCACCTGGGTGTGATATCTGCCGGTGGGATCCGGCTCGTCAGTCAGAAAAAATCCAAAAACCTTCGGATTGTTGAGGAGAGGCGTTACCTTGTCGATAAACGACTGGGTTACACCATTGCTCTCGCCGAGCCAGATCAGGGCTTTCGAGCCATCCGGCAACGCGTTGACCGATGACGCGTATTGAAGATCAACCAGATTGAAGCCATAGGCCTTGGCCTGGGCAGCTGAGGCACCCCAGGTGTAGTGCATCGTGGCCATGCGAATATCCCTCGTGTGATTCGGTAGCCCCCGATCCCTGCCTACGCGACGGCCCATATTAGCGCCAAATCAATTAGCGACACGCTGTTGATAAAATCGTTGATCTTGGATGGATCACCAATTTTCATGCGATTTGACTGCAGGGACTTGCGCGAAACTTAACGACGGCAACATTGGATAAATAGTCAGTCAGTTGGGATCGCCTGGTTTTCCCGAACGCTTCTAGAGCCGCTCTCTCTGGGCTTTTGCCCGGATCACCCGCCTGCTGGATGACAATGTGGCAAGGCCGATTAGGACAGCGTCTACACGCCGAGACGATATGCTGTGCCGGAGCCGGACGCGAGCGGTTATCTGGCGGTGAGCCGCGTCTCAAGAGTGGTACTCAACCCAAGCTTCCTGCGCCCGCCATGACGCTATATCCATCTTCTAAATCGAATGCCGGCTTCATCGAATGTTTGCACCATTCTGGCTTCGAGGGCGCGCTTCTCCCGTCTCGCGGGATTCCTCAGTTTAAGAGAGTGGAATTCCACGTAGGCAGCATATAGATCACGATGGGTTCCAGCCCTGATCAAATCATCAAGAATTTCGTATTCTGCCCCCTCGACATCGAGCTTGAGAACGATCACGTCATACAGCGTACGCTTTGTCCGGATCATTTGTGAGAGTGAAAACGTTTCGACGAGGTCCGGCGCAAAACGCTGTGATTGATACAGGCTTTCGTTGTGGTCCAAGATTATCGAGCAACTTTGGTGGGTGGCTTCCGCTCGGTCTGGAGGAGGCCCGAACAATTCAGCGTAGCCGTCTTTTACGCTCGCCGCCTTTGGGATAATCTCCATAGTCAAGTTTTTCGAGCGCAAAGCATTAAGCTGCGCAAGGCAATTCTTGTTTGGTTCGATCAAAATGTAATCGTATTTGTCGGGCGTATAGTATGTAGAAAAGAATCTAAGACCTTGACCTATATTTGAACCGCAATCGATAAACAATCCGCGACTTCGATTTGTCAAATTGAGATGGGACAATGCCTGCTTTGCATCAGACGCAACGCGAGGACGAAGCCCTTGCCATCTAAGCGGCTCGATCAGCGATAGGGCAGACAATTGGAGGAGTCGACCAGGTCCTTCGGTTCGTAAAACCTCCAAGGATCGCTTGATCTTTCCCATGGCCCCTCATTGCCAATCGCCCTGCCGGCCCAGTTGCGGCCTGGCATCCCCAGTTTTAAAACCCGCTTGCTGCTTTTGCCCGCGGAACTGACGTCCACCGGATGCTCTCCAAAGTCAAACACGCATCGCCTGCGGAGAGCCTCCCTTTGAAGGGCAGGTCCACTTATCTTCAATCCCTAGCCACTACGATATGAATTCTCATCCTACGAATGGATGACAGCGACAGACGTTTCGCCGAAACAATGCGTTAGCGAACCTAGCGTGGTCGCCCTGCTGCCGGTTCAGGGGACCGGCACTCGAGCTAACCTTACCATTCTGGAACTCAAACGGTCCGGAGTAGCCTGCTTCGCAAGATTTGGGGAGGGAATCGACAATGCCGAAATGGGCCTAGAACGGTTCTGGGACGGCCGGCGCCATCGCAGGTGCCGCGACGATCCGCGCCAGAGCATCCACGCTCGCCGGAAAGAGACAGGCTTCAAGGTGCAGTTTATCCACCTGTCTCAGTTGGCGACCGCGGCCCTCGCGCGATGTCGCTTCGCGCTAGCTCGTTCAGGTCACAAAGAACGAGGCTGCCGTAAGCGACAGATCTGGAGAGAGAGTGGCGAACTGTGTTTGAGATGCGCCGCCTGTGCCGTCGCTGTCGTAGGAGAGCGCTCCAGTCGAACTGTTGTAGATGATGTGGTCGGAGCTATCATGCGCGGCATTACCCGCAAAGAAAGAGTCGGATGCGAGCGTGCCCAACTCAAGCTCGGCAAAAATCGCGTCGTCGAGGTGGATCTTGTTCTGGGACGGGTTGAAGTCGATGACCTTGTCGACATTGCCGTTACCAAGGGCGCTGTTGAAGACGAAAATGTCGTTGCCGCCAAAGCCGCTCAACTTATCGGCACCGCCGCCGCCGTTGATGACGTTGGCGCCGGCATTGCCCTGGATGGTTTGGGCCGACTCGTTGCCGGTCAGGTCGATTGCCGTGGTGCCGGCGTCCTTCGTGGTGCCAATGACTTCAATCGACGTGCCGGCTGAGAGAGCATAGCTCGCAGAGGTCCACACCCTGTCTTGACCTTGGCCAGAGGACTCGACCACCTTGTCGCCGGCGTTGTCGACATAGTAATCGTCGTTGCCGCCAAAGCCGCTCAGCTTATCGGCACCGCCGCCGCCGTTGATGACGTTGGCGCCGGCATTGCCCTGGATGGTTTGGGCCAACTCGTTGCCGGTCAGGTTGATTGCCGTGGTGCCGGCGTCCTTCGTGGTGCCAAGGACTTCAAT
>NZ_RZSU01000089.1:0-25196 GCF_003997585.1 Mesorhizobium sp. M5C.F.Cr.IN.023.01.1.1
GTCCTATGCCTGCGGCGTCGGCGGCGGTCGTTCTGGCATCATCGAGACCAATTTCCGCGAGGAGTGCGAGACCGACCTGTTCGGCGAGCAGGTGGTGCTGTGCGGCGGTCTGGTCGAGCTGATCCGGGCCGGTTTCGAGACGCTGGTGGAAGCCGGCTACGCGCCGGAAATGGCCTATTTCGAGTGCCTGCACGAGGTCAAGCTGATCGTCGACCTGATCTATGAGGGCGGCATCGCCAACATGAACTACTCGATCTCGAACACTGCCGAATGGGGCGAATATGTTTCGGGCCCGCGCATCATCACCGCCGAGACCAAGGCCGAGATGAAGCGCGTGCTGAAGGATATCCAGACCGGCAAGTTCACCTCGGAATGGATGCAGGAGTATCGCGCCGGCATGTCGCGCTTCAAGGGCATCCGCCGCAACAATGACAGCCATCAGATCGAGGAAGTCGGCGCCAAGCTGCGCGCGATGATGCCATGGATTTCCAAGAACAAGCTGGTCGACAAGGCCAAGAACTGATCCGCAATTTCATCTTTGCGTAAGAGCCGGCGGAGCGATCCGCCGGCCCAGGCTGGCCTTTGGGTCCTGTGGGCCTCCGCCTCTGTCTTACTTGCCGGGGCTGCACTGCTCGTCGGGGTATTCCAGGAGATTTTTCTCTCTCCTAACTTCGTCGACTGCTTAAAGGGCCCTGTGCAGAGGACTTAGCCGTAGTGCCAGTGGGGCTTGGGCTCGGTGCCGGTGAACATGATGCCGATGCGGTCTTCGCGGCGCCAGCGGACCACTGCCTTGTAGGCGATGCCGTCGGTCGGCACATAGAGCAGGAACTCGTCGGGCACGCGTGCGTCGATCGAGACCTTCAGTTCGGCGCCGCCGTCATGCATGTTGCGCACCGTGCACGTGACCTCGGAATTGGTGATGCCGGTCAGGATCGTCGCGCCCTTGAAGACGCGCTGCCTGCGTTTGCCCCTGTTTTCGTCTTCAGCCATCGCGCGCCGTCGCATTTCATATGGTGCGATCGGCAAGATAATTAGGCCCGCCTGATAAACATAGCGTTATCATCGCTCAGAAAAGGGCGGCAAGAACTTCAGACGAAGTGGGCCAAATGAAAAACGGCGCCGCGAGCGCGGCGCCGTCTGGAGTTCATCAGTCGCTCCGCTCAGCTGTAAGGCGACCAGCACTGCCGGCGCGGACCGCCATAGGGCTGGAATGTGTTGTCCCAGGCGCGATACGACCGGTAGCGGTCGTAGCACCAGCGGACATGGGCGCTGGAAAGCCTTTGTGTGCGATACTGACGCCGAGGCGGGTAATAGCCCGGCTCATAGTAGCTCGGCCCGCTATAATAGTTGTAGGCGGGCAGCCCGAGGCCGAGGCCGAAAAAGATCGCGGAATCGTTGAAATGACGGCGATGATGACGACGGTGGCGCCAGCGCCAGCCATCGTCGCGATCTCGCCATCTCCAGGCTTCGTCGCGACCGCGCCATCTCCGATGATCGCCGCCGCCCCGCCACTCCCGGGTGCCGTGCCGATTGCGCCAGCGCCATTCGCTCTGCATCCACCGGTCGTTGTCGCCGGCCCAACTCTCGCGGACCGGCACAATGTCGGGGGCGACGGCGTTGGCCGGCACCGGAAGGACAGGTTTGGCAATTGGGCCGGCAACCGAGGGAGCCGTCAGGCCGGCCAGAAGACCCAGCGCCAGAAGCCCGGATCTGACAGAAAGAGAAAAGAGCGGTTTCATTGCACTCTCCAAGAGATTTCAGGCCCCACGCCCGGAATACCCCGAGGAAGAATGTCATTCATGGAACTTCGCGCCTGAACGGAGGATGAACGGAAAGGTTTCGTCAACCATGACGGGCAGGGCAGGCCCTTGTTTTCGGGCGCGCTTGTGGGCAAAGGTCACCGCCATGTCGCTGCGCCTCGCCACCTTCAATGTCGAAAACCTGATGAACAGGTTTGATTTTTCCGGATACCGCAACCAGCTCAACGAAGATCGCACGCTGGCGCTCTTCGACATCCAGAGCGAGGCCGAATACAAGATGCTGGAGCAGGCGCGGGCGATTGCTCAATCCGACGATACGCGCCAGCTGACGGCACTGGCCATCGCGGCCACCCGCGCCGACATCATCTGCATGCAGGAGGTCGACAATATCGAGGCGCTGAAGGCTTTCGAATACGGTTATCTGTTCAAGATGGTCGGGCATGGCTACCGCCAGAAATACACCACCGCCGGCAACGATTCGCGCGGCATCGACGTCGCTGTAATGATGCGCAACGAGACCGCGCAGGGCCAGCCGATCGAATTCGTGCGCATGACAAGCCATGCCTATGTCACGTTCGAACAATTCGGCCTGCATACGCCGGAACTGGCAGCGTTTGGGCATCAGGCCAACCAGCGCATCTTCCGGCGCGACTGCCTGGAGATCGACCTGACCGTCGGTGGCGTGCCGCTGACGCTCTATCTGGTGCACTTCAAGTCGATGGGCTCGCCCCGCAACGGTCTCGACGGGCGCCAGGCGACAATGCCGCTGCGCATCGCCGAGGCGCAAGCGGTGCGCCGGATCATCGAGGAGCGTTTCGGTGGGGATCACGCCGCCGACAAGTACTGGGCGATCTGCGGCGACATGAACGATTATCGTCAGCGCGTGACGATCTCCGGCGACGCCTTTGACGGCTACCGCTTCGAGGTGATCGATGAGAGCCAGTCCTGCCTCAACGTGCTCACCGCCGGCGGCTTTTGCGAGAATGCGGTCGAGCGGCGCCCGGAGATGGATCGTTGGACCTTATACCATACGCGCGGACCGCAAGAGCGGCATCTGTGCCAGCTCGACTACATCCTGTTGTCGAAGGCACTGGCAGCCAAGAACGCGACGGCCGTTCCCGACATCATCCGCAACGGCCAGCCCTGGCGCACGATCTTTCCGGCGGGCCAGGAGGTGGACCGCTTTCCGCGTGCCGGCTGGGATCGGCCGAAAGCGTCGGATCATTGTCCGGTGGCGATCACCCTGGACATGGCCTGAGGATCGCTCCGTTGAGCTTCGACCTGCCGCGCAACATCATCATGCCGGTCGACGCCGTCGACGTCAGGCTCGACCCCGGCCCGCATCCGTTCGAACGCGATAATGCGCAAGCGATCACCGAGAATTGGCGGCGCGAGACCGCAGCCAATCCGGCGTTGTTCGACGGCACCGTGGTGCTGCTTTCGGCGCTCAGCTATCGCGATAACAGCCTCGTGGGCCGCTGCCATGCAGTGCGCTACTCGACCTTCATGCTTTGGCGCGGCAACCGGCAGGTGGCTGGGGCCGAGCACGCCTATGCCCATGCCATGCTGGTCGCCGGCGACAACGCGCTGGTAGCGATCCGCATGGCGTCGCACACGGTCAATGCCGGCCGCGTCTACTTCGCCGCCGGCTCGTTCGAGCCAACCGATTTCCGCGACGGCCTTGTCGATGTCGACTTCAACATGATCCGCGAGGTGCGGGAAGAAACCGGCCTCGACCTTGCCGGCGCGACACGCGGCAGGCGCTACTATGCCCTGTCGACGGCAACCGGCACGGTGATCTTTCGCCGCTATCGCGAGACGGCATCCGCCGACGAGGTCGCGCAGCGCATCAGTGCCTTTGTCGCCGCCGAGGCAGACCCGGAAATCGACGGGCCTGTTATCATCCGCAATGCCGATAACCTGCCGGACGGGCTGATGCCGCATATGAAGCCACTGATCGAGTGGCATTTTGCCGGCAAGGACTGACGCATCGGCCCGAAATCGGAAAGCACGATGCAAAGATTCAAAGTGTTAGAGCGTACTTTGTGCGTCCAACCGGACGCACGTCGCTCTAACGACGCATTTTGTTTTCGATGGCTTTGCGGTCGTTGCGGGCGGCGACGAAAAACAGCATGACGCCGATACCCAGCAGCGCACCCATCGCCGTTCCCATCGTCTGACCGACAACCTGCTGGAAATCGGCGGTGACATGATCGGGGTTGGCCATGCCATAGCTGGCCAAGTACCACCAAAGGCCCGCCAATGCGGCCTCGATGATCACCGTCACCAAAATCACACGCTCTTTCTTGCTCATCCGACTATTCCCCCATATCCCCAAGGCGATTGCTATCACCACGGATTATTTCGCGACAGGGGGAGGGCGACGGCAGCGTCAAAATTTTGGGGGACATCTGAACGCGGCGCGCGCTCCGCCGCGCTATTCATGCCTCAGCGCGTCGATCGGATCGAGCCGCGCGCCACGCAGCGCCGGGAAGAAACCGAACACCATGCCGATCAGCGCCGAGAAACCGACGGCGAGCAGGATTACCGCCGGGCTTGGCGCAAACGGGATCGCCAGCGTCAGCGAGGCGACGCCGGCCAGCGCCAGGCCGATCAGGATGCCGATGATGCCGCCGAGCAGCGACAGCACGGTCGCCTCGACCAGGAACTGGATGAGGATGTGCTTTTCATGCGCGCCGATGGCCAGCCGGATACCAATCTCGCGGGTGCGCTCGGTGACCGACACCAGCATGATGTTCATGATGCCGATGCCGCCGACCAACAGGCTGACGCCAGCGACCGCACCCAGCATGCCAGTCATCGTCGTGGTGGCGCTCGCCATGGCGTCGGCGATCTGGGTCATGTCGCGGATGGAGAAATCGTCCTCGCGATCGGGCGTGATGCGGCGTGTGTCGCGCAAGATGTCCTCGACGCGCGGCAGCAGCTCGGTCGTCGGCGTCCGGTCGTCGGCGGCGACGTAAATCGAGTCGATGTCGCGGTTGCCGGCAATGCGGCGCTGATAGGCGGCGAGCGGCATCAACACGACATTGTCCTGGTCCTGGCCGAAGCCGGTATAGCCCTTCGGCTCGAGCAGGCCGATGATCTTGCAGGATGTGCGATTGACGCGAATGATCTCGCCTTCGGGGTCGCCGGCGCCGAAAAACTGCTGGCGCACCGTTTCGCCGATCAGGCAGACGCCGGTGCCCGAGCGGATTTCCGAATCGCTGAACGGGCGGCCCGAAACCAGCTTCCAGTCGCGCGCATCGAGATAGGCGCTGTCGGTGCCGGTGACACCCGACGTCAGGCTCTCGGTGCCGAAGATGACGCGGACCTGCTTTTGCGAGGCGGGCGAGATGGCGCGGGCGCCGCTCAGGTGTGCGACAAGCGCGGCAAGTTCTTTGCTGCCGAGCGGACGTGTGGCCTGGTCGAGCCCTCCCGGTCCACCGGGCCCGGCCGGGCGGCCGGGACGGACAACGAGCAGATTGCTGCCGAGCTTGGAGATATCGGCCTTTACCTTTTCGGTAGTGCCCGAGCCGATCGTGAGCATGGCGATGACTGCGGCGACGCCGATGACGATGCCGAGCAGCGTCAGGAACGAGCGCAGCACGTTGCGGCGGACCGACAGCAGCGAGAGGCGGACAGTTTCCCAGATCACGGTCACACCACCTCAAGGTTCATGGTGTCGGATGCGACATGTCCGTCGAGGAAGCGGATTGTGCGCTCGGCATAACCGGCGACATCGGCCTCGTGCGTGACCATGGCGATGGTGAGGCCAAGCTCGGTGTTCAGCCTGGTCAAGAGTTCCATGATCTCGTGGGTGCGGGCGGTGTCGAGATTGCCGGTCGGTTCGTCGGCGACGAGCAGGGTCGGCCTGGTGACAATGGCGCGCGCGATCGCCACGCGCTGCTGCTGACCGCCGGAAAGCTCGGCCGGCGTGTGGTGCTCGCGGCCGACAAGGCCGACCTCGGCCAGCGCTTTCATTGCGAGGTCGCGACGCTCGCGGGCGACAATGCCGCGATAGATCAGCGGCAATTCGACATTCTCCACCGCCGTGGTGCGCGGCAGGAGATTGTAGCCCTGAAAGACGAAGCCGACATAGAGGTTGCGCAGCATGGCGCGGCGGTTGCGGTCGAGACGGCCAGCATCGATGCCCATGAAGCTGTAGGTTCCGGCCGTCGGCGTGTCGAGGCAGCCGATGATGTTCATCGCCGTCGACTTGCCGGAGCCGGACGGTCCCATTATGGCGACGAATTCGCTGCTGCGGATAGCAAGGTCGACACCAGCCAGCGCATGGACCGTGGCCTCGCCCTGGCCATAGCTTTTCCAGACCTTGTCGAAGGCGATGAGGGTCGCGCCCGCCGCCACTGTCTCAGCTCCGCTGCTGCGCGGCGGTGATGACTTGCGCACCTTCTTCGAGACCGGAGGTGATCTCGGTCAGTTCGCCATCGGTGGAGCCGACCTTGACGTTGACCGGCCGAGGCCGGCCGTTCTCCAGCACGTAGAGCGTGCGCGAGCCGTCGCTAGGCTGCGCCGTCGCCTGGCGCTGGCGGTTGCCGCCTGGACGGCCCATGCGGCCCGTGAACAGGTCGCTCAGGCTCCACGCGCGGGCGGCTGTTTGCGCCGGCCGATAGCGAAAGGCGATGGCCGGCACCGTGAGCACGCCCTTGGCCTGCCTGGTGACGACCGAAACGGTGGCAGTCATGCCCGGCCGCAACAGAAGCTCGTTGTTGTCGACCTCGAACCGCGCGTCGTAGGTGACGACGCCGTCAGTGGTGACCGAGGCATAGGAAATGTCGCGGATTTCGGCATCGAACGGCCGTTCCGGAAAGGCGTCGACGGTGAAGCGCGCATGCTGGCCGGGCTTGACCGCGCCGATGTCGGCCTCGTCGACCGCTGCCTTCAATTCCATATTTCTGAGCTCGGCGGCGATGACGAACAACACCGGCGCCTGCAGCGAGGAGGCAACCGTCTGGCCGGGATCGACCGAGCGCGTCAGAACGATGCCGTCGATGGGCGCATAGATGGTGCTCTTGGCGAAGTCCGTCTGCTGCGCCTTGAGATCGGCATTGGCGATGGCAAGACTGGCTTTGGCGCTGTCGAGCGCTGCCTTGGAGCGATCGCGCGTCGCGGTCGCCGCTTCAAGCGACTGGTCCGTCGCCATGCCGCGCTTGGTGAGTGCCGCCGCGCGCACAAGCGCCCTTTCGTTTTCGGTGAGGGTTACGGTGGCGGTCTCGACATTGGCGGCCGCCGCCTTGGCGGAAGCCTCGGCGCGCTCGATCTGCACCTCCAGCTTGGCCGTGTCGAGCGCAGCCAGCACATCGCCCTTCTTCACCTGCTGGTTCTCGTTGACCGCGACCGAGCGGACGACGCCGGACAGTTCGCTCGAGATGTCGACCTGGGTGAGGGGCTGCAGCGTGCCGGTCGCCGATACCTCGACCGTGAGATCGGCGACAGCGGCCGGCGCCGTGGTATAGTCGATCCTGGCGGGGGACGCGGCGTACCATTGGTAGCCGGCGAGGCTTGCGGCGATGACGACCAGCATAAGCAGGCCATAAAGCCAGCCGCGATGGCGTTTCTTCTTCAGACCCAGGTGGTCAAGCCCGAGTGCTGTCTCGATGGCGGGAGTGGATTCCGTCTTTGGCAGATTGACAATCTGGTCCACGCCGGACCCCTATGAACAATGTTAATCCCATCAGCGCACAGATCAGGCCGAATGGTTCAAATATCAAATTAAATTTCGCCCATGTTAGGTCGTGGACTCATGAATATGATCGAAATGGCGCCTGAAAGGGCAAGAAGATGCAAGGAGAATTGCGAAGGTCGGGGTCTTTCCCCCGGCCGAGCGGTTCGACGACGCAGCTTGCAGCCGTTTCGGCGTCCGGAGGATGTGGTCCATCTGCCCGGCTACTTTGTTGCGAAGGGCTTGAAAGCCGAATGGCTTCCTTCGCCTTCGCTCCGCGTATCCGAACAGATGGCCTCACACCATTTCGACCATATTCATGAGTCCGCGACCTAGATTGAGGCAGAAGGCTTTCTACGATGCTGACCCGGAACTACTTACTGTACGACGTGTTCACGACCGAGCGGCTGGCCGGCAATCCGCTGGCCGTCGTGCTTGACAGCAAGGGGGTGGACACGACCGCGATGCAGGCCATCGCACGCGAGTTCAACCTGTCGGAAACCGTTTTCGTGCTGCCGCCTGACAATCCCAAGCACCGCGCCCGCATCCGCATCTTCACGCCCGATTATGAGATGCCGTTCGCTGGCCATCCGACTGTCGGTTCCGCGATCGCGCTTGCCGAAATAGCTGGCGATGGCGACACCGCCGGCATCTTCGTCCTGGAGGAGAATATCGGCCCGGTGCGCTGCGCCGTCAGCAAGCACGAGGGCGCCACCTTTGCCGAGTTCGACCTGGCCAAACTGCCGGAGCCACTGGAACTGTCCGCCGACCCGGAGGCGATCGGCGCCGCACTTGGGCTGGGGCCACACGAAGTCGGCTTCGAGAATCACCGCGTCTCGTTCTGGTCGGCCGGTGTGCCCTATGTGACCGTTCCGGTCGCCGATCTAGAGGCCGCCGCCCGGATACGGCTGGATAACCAGGCGTGGTCGGAATTGGCCCCCCGCAAGAGCGAGTGGGCCTTCGCCAGCCCGTATGTCTACTGCCGGGAGACGGTGAACCACGACAGCGCCTTCCATGTCCGCATGATGGTGCCCGGCAGTCCCTCCTATGAAGATCCGGCGACCGGTTCGGCGGCGGCCGCCTTCGCCGGCGCGATCATGCATTTCGACGGCCCGCGAGACGGGGTCTCGCGACTGTGGATCGAGCAAGGGCTTGAGATGGGCCGGCCTTCGCGCATTCGCCTCGAACTGAATGTCGAAGGCGGCAAACTCGCCGCCGCCCGCATCGGCGGCCATGCGGTAAAAGTGGCGGAAGGCAAGCTGTTTGTCTGACATACCCGTCATCCTAGGGCGTAGCAGGAGCGAAGCGACGTCGCGGCGACCCCTCGGATCCATGCCGTAACCGAGCGGTTACGGCATGGATCCTAGGATCTCTGCTCCGCTTCGCGTTCGCTCCGCCCTAGGATGACGAAACCCGGCGCGAATTGTCGGGAAATGAATCCGGCAGGGCTGGACATGGCGGATGGCGGCGGCTATATGCCCGCCGACGCTGGTTTTACCGGCGAGTGGGTGCGTAGCTCAGTTGGTAGAGCAGCTGACTCTTAATCAGCGGGTCACAGGTTCGATCCCTGTCGCACCCACCAAAGATTTCAAAGACTTAGGTGGCAAGACCCTGAGAACGGGGCGACAATGCGAGACTGAAAATCTCAGTCTCACGCCCCTGTATCGAGCCGTGTCGACTCTCATGAGTTTGCGAGCATTTACTTCTCCGACACCCCAGCCTCGGCGAAGCTTGCCATGCGGGCATGGCATTCCAGCGCCGAACGGACGATGTTGACGGCGAGGCATGCGCCGGAGCCTTCGCCGAGCCGCATGCCGAGGTCGAGCAGCGGCGGCAGGCCGAGTGCCTCGAGCAGCCGGCGATGGCCGGATTCGGCAGAGACATGGGCGGCAAGCGTGTGGGCGAGGCCGGCGGGATGCAATTTTGCCAGCGGTGCTGCGGCGGCGGTGCAGACGAAGCCGTCGAGCAGCACAGGTACGCCTAGATGGCGTGCGGCCAGGGTCGCACCGAAAATGGCGGCGAGTTCGCGCCCGCCAAGGGCGGCCGCGACCGTCAGCGGGTCGGCAAGGGCCTCGGCGTGGCGCTTTAGGCCGGCCTCGATGGCTGTGATCTTGCGCACCAGGCCGGCATCGTCGACGCCGGTGCCGCGCCCGGTCCATTTTTCTGCGCCGCCGCCGAACAGGGCGGCCGAGATGGCCGCGGCCGGCGTAGTGTTGCCGATGCCCATTTCGCCGAAGCAGACCAGGTCGAGGTCTTTCGTCACCGCACTGTGACCGGCCGAGACGGCGGCGAGGAAGGCTTCGTCGTCCATCGCCGGCACTTGCGTGAAATCGCTGGTCGGACGGTCCAGGTCGAGCGGAATGACGTCGAGTTCGGCACCGGCGATGCGGGCGATCTGGTTGATGGCGGCACCGCCGCCGGCGAAATTCGCCACCATCTGCACGGTGACCTCCGACGGGAAGGCGGACACGCCCTGTGCGGTGACGCCGTGATTGCCGGCAAAGACGAAGACTTTGACGCGGCCGAGCTTGGGCATGTCGCGGCCCTGCCAGCGCGCAAGCCAGGCCGCTATGGTTTCCAGCCGGCCGAGACTGCCTTGCGGCTTGGTCAACGTGTCCTGGCGGCGGGCGACAGCATTTGCCGCGGCGTCGCTGCCGGCAGGCAGATCGAGGCAGGCCGCGCGCAATTCATCAAGCGATTTGAAAGGCATGGGGGCAAAGTCTCCGAAACAGAGTCAGGAAAGGGAAACGGAAGCGACGAGCAGGATTGCGATCTCGCCAAGCTGCTGCAGGGCGCCGACCGTGTCGCCGGTCTGGCCGCCGATCTGGTTGAGGCACAGCGCACGGAAGGCGGCAAACAACAGGCCGAGCAGGATGAGCGCGGCGACCGCGCTACCGAACCCAAGCGCCAGTAGCGCGAATGCACCAAGCCCGGCGCCGGCAATGGCCGTTTCGGCCGACACGGTGCCTGCATCGGCCGAGAGGCCGTCGCTGCGAGCCGGCGGCAACAGATGCATGAACGCGCCGAGCGGGCCGCGCGAAGCGGCATGTGCGGCAATCAGAGCGAAGAGGACATGCGCGGGATCGCCCAGCTCGGTGAGCACATTCCAGCGGATCAGCAGCGAGAGGCCGAGCGCGCAAGCGCCATAGGCGCCGATGCGGCTGTCGCGCATGATCTCCAGTTTCCTGTCGCGTGTCTTGCCGCCGCCAAAGCCGTCGGCGACATCCGAAAGCGCGTCTTCATGCAGGCAGCCAGTGGCGAGCAAGGTCGTAGCAAGGGTCAACGCGGCGGCTGAACCTCCGGTAAGGCCGAGCCTTGTGCCGAGGGCGTAGACCAGCGCACCGACAATAGCGACCGCCAGGCCCGCGACGGGGGCGGCCCAGATCGCAGCGGCAAGGCTGCGGCCACGAAAGTCGAAGGCCGGCAGCGGCAACCGGGTGAAGAAGACGAGGCAAAGCGCGACGTCTCCGAGGATCTGCCGTTGCGTGGCGTTCATGCGCCCCTCGCAATGGCATGGAAGAATGTGCCGCTGACATGGCCGCGCCGGTAGCCTGAGCCGCCGAGCGGATTGCCTTGCCCGTCGGCGAGGTCGGCCAGCGGTTCGTCATTGCCGGTGGCAATCATCTGCGCATAGTAGAATTCGTGGCCACGGATCAGCGTGCCCTCGGGTCCCAGTGGGCAATCGGCGCGCAGCAGCGCCTCGCGGTAGCCGAGATTCATCTTTCGTCTGGCAAAGCTGGTCGAGTGACCAAGCAGGCCGAGCATCCCGTGCGTCTCTCCCGATGCGTCCTCCAGCGCTTCGCCGAGCACCATGAAGCCGCCGCACTCGCCATGCACCGGCCGTGTTGCCGAAAAGGCCTTCATGCCGGCCCTGAAATTTGCAGCCGCTGCGAGGCGGCCGGCGTGAAGCTCGGGATAGCCGCCGGGCAGCCAGCAGACATCGCAATTATCGCTGGGCGCCTCGTCGGCGAGTGGCGAGAAGGGGATGATTTCCGCCCCAGCCTTGCGCCAACGCATCGCGACATGCGGATAGAGGAAAGTGAAGGCGGCATCCTCGGCCAGCGCGATGCGCTGGCCGGGCGGCGGCAACGCATCGCCGAAATTACCGGGAGCGGGCGCGAATGGCGCCGCCAGTGCAATGATGGCGTCGAGGTCGAGCGACCGTTCGACCATGTCGGCCAGCCGGTCGAGATGGGCCATCAAATTCTCATATTCGCCGGCCTGGACGAGGCCGAGATGGCGCTCCGGCAGGTTGAGCGAGGGATCACGCAGGATCGCGCCGACGACAGGCAGGCCGAGCGCCTCGATGGCATCGCTGCAAAGCCGGCGGTGCCGCTCGCTGCCCAGCCGGTTGAGCACGACGCCGGCCATACGCACATCGGGATCATATGTAGCAAAACCCTTGGCGACGGCCGCCGCCGTGGTCGATTGCCCGGAAACGTCGAGCACCAGCAGCACCGGCAGGCCGTAAAGCCGGGCAAGATCTGCGGCCGAGCCGGTGCGGCCTGGAGCAGCGGGAATCCCGTCGAACAAGCCCATCGCGCTTTCCAGGAAGATGAAATCGGCATCTTCAGTTGCGTCACCGGCTAGCGCGTTGAGCAGAGCGGGCGGCATTGCCCAACTGTCGAGATTGACGCCGGAAAGGCCTGTCGCGGCGGCGTGGAAGCCGGGGTCGATATAGTCCGGCCCGGACTTGGCGCCACGCACTTTCAGGCCGCGCCTGGCGAGCGCGCGCAGGATGCCGATGGTGACGCTGGTCTTGCCCGAACCCGAGCGCGGGGCGCCGATGATGATCGCGCGGGTCATGGTTCGCCCGCCAATGCCGCTCGCATCGCGACGATGCCGCCGACGACGATCAGCGCCGGTGAGGTCAACCCGCCGGCAGCCGCCGCCTCGGCGATGGTGGCGAGCGTGGCGACGACGATGCGCTCCTGCGGCGTCGTCGCGGCAACGATCACCGCCGCCGGCGTCGATGGCGCCAGCCCACCCTCGAGCAGCGAGGCCGATATCAGCGGCAGGTTGGCCATGCCCATGTAGACGACAACCGGCTGGCCGGTGCGGGCGATTGCCGCCCAGTCGAGGTCGTCATCGGTGCCGGCGGCGTGGCCGGTGGCCAGGATCACCGCCTTGTTGATGCCGCGCATGGTGGCCGGGATGCCGGCTCCGGCCAGCGCGCTGAGACCTGAAGTGAGGCCGGACAGGACGCGGAAGGGAATGCCTTCCCGCGCGAGCGCCAGCGCCTCTTCGCCGCCGCGACCGAAAATATAGGGGTCGCCGCCTTTCAGCCTGACGACGCGGTGGCCTTCTCGCGCCAGCCGGACCAGCAAAGCGGTGATGTCATCCTGTTTCATCGACGGCTGACCGCCGCGCTTGCCGACGTAAAAAAGCTCGGCACTCGCAGCCACCGCTACGACATCGCGAGACACCAGCGCGTCGTAGACGAGGGCATCGCACTGCCCAAGTGCCGCCAGCACTTCCAGCGTCAGGCAGCCGGGATCGCCAGGGCCGGCGCCGGCCAGCCAGACATGGCCCGGCTCAAGCTGGCGCGGTTTGAAGTTCAGCCGGGCCAACGCCTGTTCGATTGTGGTGTTTCCACCTCTGTTTCCGGTGCCGTCGTTCACAATCCGTCCCGCCCGCGAAAACGCCGCTGGTAGTGGGCGTCGTAAAGTGAACTCTCGCCAAAGCCTTCCGCTGCCAGCGAGCGGCCGACGAAGATGATCGCCGTGCGCTCCATCGGATCGGCGGTCAGTTGCGCCTCGATCGTCGCCAGCGTGCCGGTCAGCACGCGCTCGTCCGGCCAGGAAGCGCGGAAGACGACCGCAACCGGGCAGTCGGCGCCATAGAATGGCGTCAGCTCGGCGACGACGCGGTCGATGGCGTGGATGGCAAGATGAATGGCCAGCGTCGCGCCGGTGCGGCCGAAGCCGGCCAGGGTTTCGCCGGGCGGCATTTTCGAGGCGCGGCCGGAGATGCGGGTCAGCACCAGGCTTTGCGCGATCTCGGGAATGGTCAACTCGCGGCCCAGCGCTGCCGCAGCGGCTGCGAAAGAGGGCACGCCCGGCGTCAGCGTATAGGCGATGCCGTGCTTTTCCAGCCGGCGGATCTGCTCGGCGACGGCGCTCCACACCGAGAGGTCGCCGGAATGCAGGCGGGCGACATCGTGGCCGGCCCGGTGGGCCGCCAGGTACTCGGCCTCGATCTCGTCGAGCGACATCGGCGCGCTGTCGATCAATTTCGTGCCGGGGGCGCAGTGCTGCAACAGTTCCGGCGAAACAATCGAGCCGGCATAGAGGCAGACCGGGCAGCTTGCCAGCAGCCTGCTGCCGCGCAACGTAATGAGGTCGGCCGCGCCCGGCCCGGCGCCGATGAAGTGGACGGTCATGCCGCGTCTCCGCTGATGGCGATGGCGCAGGTGACCGGGCCGAGCACAGTGCGCGGCGCAAGCAGTTTTGCGCCTTTCCCGGCAGCGGCAAGCGCGGAGGCTTCGGAAACCGACGGCGTGCCGGCGCGCTCCTGTGTTAGGCTCGAGTGGCTGATGACGCGCGACGACGCAGCCTTGAGCGCGTCGTCCTCGACAACGATCACCGGTAGGGCGAGTTCGCGCCCCGCGGAGAAGATTGCCTGCTCGTCCTGCTTCAGAGAAGCGGTGGCGAGCGCCGAAATCGCCGTCATCGCCAGCCCATGCGCTTCCAGCGCGGTTTCTATGGCCGCAAGCACATCCATTGCGCTGACGCCCTTGCGGCTGCCGATGCCCGCGACCATCATGGTTTGACCCAGCTCCATTGGGTGACCGGCATGGCCGGCCGCCAGGCCTGCATCGAGCCGACCGGCGAAGCACGGGATATAGCTATGCGGGTGAGATCGCCACCGAGCGCAGCGTGACGGGCGAGAAGCAGCGTCTCCATCTCCAGCGTCACCGCATTGGCGACCAGCCGGCCGCCAACACGCAGGGCCTTGATGGCCGCGCCCAGCACGCCGGTATCGCTGCCGCCGCCACCGATGAAGATCGCGTCGGGCGTGCCTAGCCTGGCAAGCGCCTTCGGTGCCGAGCCTTCGACCACGACAAGGCCGGGCACGCCACAGTGTGAAGCGTTGCGGCGGATGCGGGCGGCGCGGGTTGGATCGGCTTCGATAGCAATGGCGCGCATGGAGGGATCAGTGAGCATCCATTCGATGCCGATCGAACCCGAGCCGGCGCCGATGTCCCACAGCAATTCGCCGCGCCTGGGGGCCAGGGCGGACAGGGTGATGGCGCGCACCTCGCGCTTGGTGATCTGGCCGTCATGCTCGAACAAATGATCGCCAAGGCCTGACGTCAACGGCAGGATGCGTGCTTCTGAAGTCGATCCAACTTCGATTGCCAGCACGTTGAGCGGGTTGATCTTTTCGAGGTCGAAGGCGTCCGCGCGCGTCGAACGCAGCCTTTCGTTCGGGCCGCCCAGCCCCTCCAGAACCGTCAAACGCGAGGCGCCGAAGTCGAGTTCGGTCAGCAGCCCCGCAATCGCCGCCGGCGCGTCGCCGTCCGAGGTCAGCGCGAGGATGCGGCTGCCGGGGTGCAGGAGCGGTCGGATCAGGTCGAGCGGGCGGCCGTGCAGCGAAATGGTCTCGATATCCTGCAGCGCCCAGCCGAGGCGGGCGGCGGCCAGCGATATGGCCGAGGGCGCAGGGATGACGCGCATCTCCTCCGCCGCCACCTTGCGGGTGAGGGTGACGCCGACACCATGGAAGAACGGATCGCCGGAGGCCAGCACGCAGACCTTTTTGCCCGCAAGTGCCAGCACGTCGCACATCTCGGCATCGAAAGGGGTTGGCCAGGCGCGTGCTTCCCCCTTGGCGAGTGACGCGACAAGGGCAAGGTGACGCGTGCCGCCGAAGACGAATTCAGCCTCGGCGATCAACCGCTTGGCCTCGTCGCCGAGACCCGCTACACCGTCCTCGCCGATGCCGACGATTGTTAGCCATCTTGAGTTGGGCTTGGCGCCGCGCGGACCCTCAGCAGGCATGATGACCCACCGCATTCTGATCCTCGGCGGAACTACCGAAGCCCGGCAACTGGCGGGAAAGCTGGTCGCGCGCACCGATGTGACGCTCACGCTGTCGCTGGCCGGCCGCACCGAAAATCCTGTCGCGCAAGACGTGCCCACCCGTACGGGTGGTTTCGGTGGCGCCGACGGGCTGGCGGCATATCTCCGCGAGAACCAGATCGATCTGCTGATCGACGCCACGCACCCTTATGCGGCGCAAATCTCCGCCAATGCCACGGAAGCGGCGCATGAGGCCGGCGTGCCGATCATTGCGCTCAGGCGCCCGGGCTGGGAGCCTGCCGAAGGTGACCGGTGGACGCTGGTCGACAGTGTTGCCAGCGCGGTGACGGCGCTGGGGTCGGCTCCACGCCACGTTTTCCTGGCGCTCGGGCGACAGGAGGTCGCCGCTTTTGAGGCCGCACCCCAACATCACTATCTTATCCGCAGCGTCGATCCGGTCGAGCCAAGGCTCGCTGTGCCCGATGCGACCTATCTCTTGGCGCGTGGGCCGTTCCGGGAAGCCGACGAACGTGCACTGCTTCTGGAACACCGCATCGACGTCGTCGTTTCCAAGAACAGCGGCGGCGAGGCGACCTACGGCAAGATATCCGCAGCACGGGAGCTTGGCATCGAGGTAGTCATGATCCGCAGGCCGGCGCTGCCAGACGTTACGTCGGCTGAGACTGTCGAAGCTCTTGCCGAACTGGTCGATCATTTTCTGGTCAGTCATTTTCTTGGGCCCGCCGCCGAACGCGGCGTGTAGACCAGCGCCGGTTTTTCGCCGCGCTTGATGATCCTGGTTTCCGGCGAGCCGATGATGATGCAGGTCGCCATGTCGGCCTTTTCCGCATCGGCTTCCGCCAGCAAAAACACCTCGATGCGCTCGTCGGGACGGCCGGCCGCGCGGCCGAAGACGACCGGCGTGGTGCCGGGCAGGATCGCCGTGAGGCATTCGAAGGCGCGGCCGAGCTGCCAGGGGCGCGCCTTGCTGATCGGATTGTAGAGCGCAATGACAAAGCCGGCGCCCGCCGCCGCCAATAGCCGCAGCTCGATCAGGTCCCAGGGTTTTAGATTGTCTGACAACGAGATGGCGCAGAAATCATGGCCGAGCGGTGCGCCGATGCGGGCAGCGACCGCGAGCATGGCGGTTATGCCCGGCAGCATCGCGACGTCAACGGCACGCCATTCGGCTGGGCCGGCCTCGATCGCCTCGCAGACGGCCGCTGCCATGGCAAAGACGCCGGGGTCGCCGCCCGAGACGACGGCGACAGCGTGGCCCTGCGCAGCCTTTACCAGCGCGTCCTTGGCGCGGGACAGCTCCTCGCGATTGTCCGAGGCGACGCGGGTCTGGTCGGGGCGCAGATCGAGCCGGTCGAGATAGGGCTTGTAGCCGTAGAAGAATTTTGCCTCGGCGACGGCGCGGCTTGCCTCCGGCGTCACCTGGTCGGCATTGCCTGGTCCGAGGCCGATGACGGTCAGGCGGCCGCTCATGTTTCGGCTCCCGATGCGGCGGGCCGGCCTGACCAGCCGGCCACCAGCACGATGGCGAAGTAGGGCGCCTTGTCGTCCTGCTTGTCGGCCAGCCGCATCGAAACGCCGCCCGGCATGGTGCCGCGCTCGACATAGACGGCACGCGCCAGCTTGTCGGTCGATTCCAGTGCACGCCTGATCTTGGCCAGGTTACGGCCGACCTTCATGATGACGGCGGCATCGGTGTCGGCGAGGCGGCGGGTCAGCTCGAATTCGCTCATCGTGCCCGGCAGCACGGTCAATACATCGTCGCCCTGGACGATCGGCGTTCCGGTCGCCGACCAGCAGCCGGACATGGCGGTGACGCCGGGAATGACCTCGGTCGGGAAGCGGTGTGCCAGCCTGACATGCAGATGCATGTAGGAGCCGTAGAACAGCGGGTCGCCTTCCGAAAGCACCGCGACCATTCTGCCGGCGCTGAGGTGCTCGGCGATTTTTTCGGCCGACTCTTCGTAGAAATCCGTTATTTGCAACCGATAATCGCTGTGCTCCTTGTCGATTTCGGTGGTCACGGGATAGAGCAGCGGCAACTCTATCAAATCGGGGCGAAAATGCGCGCCGACGATAGCGCGCGCATTGCTGTTGTTGCCGCGCTTGGCGAAATGCGCGACCACGTCGGCTTCGGCCAGCGCGCGCACGGCCTTGAGCGTCAGCAGTTCGGGGTCGCCGGGACCGGTGCCGACGCCGACAAGCCTGCCTTTTGCAATCGCGTTCACAGACCTGGCCTCGCCAGTGCGTTGAGTGCGGCGGCCGTCATGGCGCTGCCGCCAAGCCTGCCGCGCACGATCGCGTAGGGCACGCCGTAGGAATTCTCGGCCAGCGCATCCTTCGATTCGGCAGCACCGACGAAACCGACCGGCATGCCGATGATAACAGCCGGTTTCGGCGCGCCGTCGCGCAACCTTTCCAGCAGGTAGAAAAGTGCTGTCGGCGCATTGCCGATGGCGACGACCGAACCGGCCATGCGTTCGCCCCAAAGGTCTATGGCTGCAGCGGAGCGGGTGTTGCCGATCTTTTTTGCGACGTCAGACGTTTGCGGGTCGCGCAGCGTGCAGATCACCTCGTTACCGGCCGGCAACCGGGCGCGGGTGACACCGTGCGAGACCATCTCGGCGTCGCAGAAGATCGGCGCGCCGGCCGCCAGAGCCGTGCGCGCGGCGGCAACAAAATCCTCCGAAAAAACGAAATGCCTGGCAGCCTCGACCTGGCCGCAGGCATGGATCATGCGGATGGCGACATCGGCCTCGGCAGCGGAAAAGCGCGACAGGTCGGCCTCGGCGCGAATGATGGCGAAGGAGCGCTCATAGATGGCCGTGCCGTCATGGATATAGTCGTAGGCGGCCATGTTCATTCCTGTCGATAGAGTTCGGCGACACCGGCCGCGCCAAGCCTTGTCAGGCAGGCGGCGGCGGTTTCGCCTCGAAATCGTGTGCGGCGGATCGCTGCCGCAACGCGGTCAACGCCGCGCGCGGCGTCATAGCCTGGCCTGTATCCGGCAGGAAGGGCCTTTGCCGTCCCGTCCACGACAAGACCGGCTCCGTTTTCGCCGCCGACCAGCGTCAGCGCCGCTGGGCCGGGATGCGCGCAGCCCTTGGCGCAGCCGGAAATATGAAGTGTGAGCGAGGAATCGAGGATGTCGCGGTTTTCCGCAGCGATGGTCTCGGCGATGTCGCGCGTCGCGATCCGGCCGGAGGCGCAGGCCGGCGCACCGGGGCAAGCGGCGATCCTGGTGCGCGGATCAGCAGCGTCGGTGACGAAGCCCAGGGTGGCGGCGGTTTGCTGGAGCGAGCGGCAGGCGGTCGGCGAAAGGCCGATAAAAACCAGCGCGCGGCCCGGCGCCAGGCGGATTTCGGTTGCGCCGAGGGTGAAGGCCCTTTGCGTGAGCTCGATGAGTTTTTGCGCGGGTATGCTGCCGAAGGGCAGGCCGATGCCGAGGGCGATGCCATCTGTTAGGTCGAAAACGCCATTGGGGAAGCTAGCCGGCACAGGAAGGCGCTCCACGGCGCCCCCCTCTGTCCTGGCGGAGGGGGGCGCGAAAAGATGCCAGCTTGCGAGAGATCTTAATTGCCGCTCCGTCAAATCCCTTGCGTGGGCTTCGCGGCCTTTTTCAGCAACCATCCGTAGAATAGCGACGGCGATATTACGGGCCGCATCTTCATCGACCATGACGAGTAGCGTCGCAGTCTGACCGTCGCCGGCGACAGCCACCTGCCACTGCGTTCCCGCATCGGTCCGCATTGCAGCCAGCCTGACGTCGGCCGTAACCGCATCCATTTTCAGCCGCCCGCCACCGTCGACGATTACGGAAACCTTCGGACCAAGGCGCTGTGCCAGCCCAGGATCATCGATTGCCGCCCGAATCTGCTCCGCCAGCGGGCGCGGGTCAGCAACTTCCTCCGGATCCAGCCCTGCCAGCGGGCCAGTCTCGACCGGGACGCCGGTGCGCACGGCGATGCCGATAGCGTCGACCTCCGCCGCAAGCAGCCTTGCGCTGCCGGGTGTCAGGCCGCGTATCTGCAGGCTGCCACGTGCGGTCACCTCCATGATGCCGTTGCCATGCCGCAAGGCAGATTCACCGAGTCCGATCAAGGACTTCGGCGAGAGTCCTCCGGCGACCGGATTGAGCCGCACCAGACGCCCGTCGCCGGTCTGCATCGGCGCCGACAAAGCGGGGCAGGCACCGCGACGTGAGAAGGCGTTCATGCAGCCACCCCCAGCGCCTGGGCCTCGGCGATCAGTGCGGCGAGATCGTCATCGATGGAATTGCGCAGCGGATGCCAGAGACCGCGCCGCCGCGCCGACAGAAACCGCTCGGCGATCACCTTCGCGGCGGAAGGGTTCTCGCGCAAGATGAAGGCGCGAACCACGGGATCGCCGAGATAGGCGTCGTGCACGACCTCGATCAGCGAGCCCGATATGGCATGGGTGGTCTCAGCGAAGCCGACCAGCCGGTCGACCGTCTCGGCGAATTCCGAAGCACCGCGCGGCCCGTGCCGCATCTGGCCGGCGATGAAGCGCGGATTGACGGCACGGGCGCGAACTACCCGAGATACCGCTTCTCCAACCGAACGCGGCTTCGGCTTTTGCGGATCCGTGGTGTCGAGGACGATGACGTCGGCATTCTTGCCGAGTGCCGCAAGCGCCGCCGAAAAACCGCCGATGAAGGCGACGTCGGCCGAGCCTTCGAGGATATCGCGGCCGGGATCATCTCCCGTATGGACGAGAAGGTCGGCCTCGGCGACACGATCCTCGAACGCGCCGGGCGCCGAGATACCTTCGCCGTCGGCGCCGCCATAGGCATGCGAGGTGGCGTCGAGATAGGCGCGACCGATCTCTTCGCGCGCGGCCCAGTCGCCGCTCGACAGCAAATCCTCGCCGCCGGCGCCGTAGGTGCCTGGCGAGGTGCCGAAAATGCGTGGGCTGATCTTCCCGTCTGCGCGGGTCCTTGCTGCGAGCGGGTTTTCCGACGCGTCCTCGTCGCGGGCGGCGACGGCATTGGCGGCGGCATCGATCAGGGCGATCTGGGTCGGGAACATATCACGAAACAGGCCTGATATGCGCCAGGTGACATCGACGCGCGGGCGGCCAAGCGTTGCCGGCGGCAGCACCTCGATGCCGGTGACGCGGCCGGTGGCGGAATCCCATTGCGGCCGGCAGCCCATCAGCGCCAGGCCTTGCGCGATCTCCTCGCCGCCGGTGCGCAGCGAGGCCGAGCCCCAGAGGTCGATGACCAGCGAGCGCGGCCAGTCGCCATGCGATTGCATGTAGCTGCGCAAGACCTCGTCGGATGCCGCCCTGCCGAGATCGAAGGATGTCGGCGTCGGCATGGCGCGTGGATCTGATGTGAACAGGTTGCGGCCGGTCGGCAGCACATCGCGCCGGCCACGCGCCGGTGCCCCGGCCGGACCGGCAGCGACATGGCGGCCGTCGAGCACTGCGATGAGTGCCGCCTTCTCGGCCGCCGCACTTTGCTCGCGCAGCGGATCGGTCTCACCCTCGGCTGAGCGGCCATAGATGTGAAGGCCGTCCTTGATGGCAAAATCCTTGAGGTCGCAGAGCCAGGCGTCGATGCGGCGCAGCGCCTCGTCGGGCGCGTCGGTTCCGGCGACGCCGGCTTCGGAGGCGAGGCCGGTCTTTTGTGCGGTTTCGACGATCAGCTTCGCCAGGCGATCGCGGCGGCGGCGGTCGAGCCCGTCGGCCTGGGCATATTCGTCGACCAACCGTTCAAGCTGGTGCTGGTTCTCATCGAGCCCGGCGCCGGTCAGCGGCGGCGGTAAATGGCCGAGTGTGACGGCGGCAATGCGCCGCTTGGCCTGCGCTGCCTCTCCCGGATTGGAGACGATGAAGGGATAGATGACGGGCAGGGGGCCAGTCACGATCTCGGGAAAACAGCTTTCGCTAAGCGCAACGGTCTTGCCGGGCAGCCATTCCAGCGTGCCGTGTGCGCCGACATGGATCAGGGCATGAACGCCGACTGTCTTGCGCAGCCAGAGGCCGAAGGCGATCAGCGCATGACGCGGCGGCAATGTCGGGTCGTGGTAGTCGGCGCGGCGGTCGAGTGAGCGCCCACGGTCAGGCGCCAGCGCCACGGTGATGTTGCCGAAGCTGGCGGCGCGGAAGGGGAAGCCTGGCAAGATTGGCGCGTGAGCACCCCCCTCTGTCCTGCCGGACAAGATGTCCGGCAGGACAGAGGGGGGCGAATTGACGTGAGCTTTGTCATTGGCTCCCCATGCCGCCTCAACTGTGTTGCGCGCGGCTTTGGGCAGATCCATCGAGAAGCGCAGATAGTCTTCCGAGCTCAATCCTTGCCCGCCCACCTCCAACGCCTCCAGCAATTCCCTTGGCGTTTGCGGAATTCCTTCAACGGCGTAGCCCTGTTCGCTCAGGTCGTGCAGCATCGCCAGCACGCTGGACGGCACATCGAGGCCGACGGCAAAGCCGGTGCGGCCGGGTGCGCTCGGATAGTCGGGGATCAGGATGGCGAGCTTGCGCTCCGCACGCGGCGTCTGCTGCAGGCGGATGAAGGCTTCGACACGGTTCGCCACCTGCGCGACGCGGTCTGGCTCTGGGCGGTTGGCGAAGGCGCGGAAGGCCAATGCGGGGTCGGTTTCGCTTTCGCCCTTGAAGGAAATGGCGCCGGCGAGGATGCGGCCGTCGAGTTCGGGCAGGACGACATGCATGGCGAGGTCGGCGGGCGCCAAGCCGCGCTGATTGTTTTGCCAGATGTCACGGCGTGTCGTCGCCACGATGACCTGGAACACCGGCACCCCGGCGCGGTCGAACACGGTTTCGACGCCGGGCTCGGCGCCGGAGGCGAAAGCCGTCGCGGTGATGATCGCGGCAGGGTTCAGCGCCGCGAGCGCGGTTTCGACGAAGGCGAGCGATGCTGGGTCCTTGAGGCTGGAGACGAAGATGGGGACGGGGGCCATTCCGCGCGCGCTCAGCGCCTCAAAAAAAGCGTCGATGGGCGCGACATCGGCGGCGAGCAGCATCGAGCGATAGAACAGGATGGGAATGACAGGCGCGGCGTATCCCTCCCCCTCGAGGGGACGGTGGCCCGCAGGGCCGGGTGGGGTCGTTGCGGCAGTGCGCGACATTTGTTTCTGTCGAAGCGCTTCAGGGTGTTGGCGCACTTCAGAGCGGACCCCACCCCCGGCCTGCGGCCGGATCCTCCGCTCAAGGGGGAGGGGGACGACACCGCGTCCCGGCTGATAGTAGCCCGCCTTCGGCACGCTGACCGGCTCCGCGACCGCCATGTCCGATCCCGCCAGCCGGGCCAGCCTCTGCACCAGCGCCGTCATATTCTCCGGGCCGCCCTCGCGAAAATAATCGAGCAGACCATCGAGCTCTTCGCGGGTCAGCGTCGAGCATTCGATCAGCCGCAGATCCTCGTCGTGGCTCTCGCCGGGCAGCAGCGCCAGCTTTATGCCGCGTGCGCGGGCGGTCGAGGCGAGCTGGTCACAGCCATAGCGCCACCAGTCATAACCGCCGAGAATGCGGACCAAAATAACCCTCGCGTGCCGGGCGACACTGTCGATCCAGAGGTCGACGGACATGGGATGGCGCAGGTCGCGTAGAGCCGCCAGCCGCATCGACGGCAGGCGATCCGCATCCGCCTTCCACGCTGCTGCCAGCCCGGCTAGATCGCTGTCGGTGAAGGACAAGGCCACGACATCCGCAGGCGTCTGCCTGAGATCAACAGGCTCGGCGAGATCGTCCAGCGAGGCGGATGTGGTGGTGAGGATGTGCATCGCGGCTCGTGCCTGAGGTCAGCCGGCGAGGATACGCTCGATGGCCGGGCGGTTCAGCCCTTTCAGGCCGATGATGACGAGGCGCGAGCGGCGGTCGTCCTCAGCGGCCCAGGCGCGGTCGTAATAGTGATTGACGCGCGGCCCCACAGCCTGCAGCAAGAGCCGCATCGGCTTGCCGCCGACTTCGACGAAACCCTTGACGCGCAGCACGTTCTCTTCCTCCGCCGCCGTGGCGACGCGCAAAGCCAGCTCATCGGGATTGGCGATCGACGGAATGTCGATGACGAAGGAATCGAAGTCGTCATGTTCGTGGTCGAGCTCGTCGTCGTGATGGGTCTTGCGGTTCTCGATATCGTCTTCGACGGCAAGGCCAAGGCCGAGCAGCACAGACGGATCGATCTTGCCCTGCGAGGTCGGCACGATCTTGACGGCGCGCGCGGTGTGCTCGCCGATTATGGCATTGGCGCGGGCCGAACCGGCGGCGTCCATCAAGTCGCTCTTCGACAATATGATCAGGTCGGCGCAAGCGAGCTGGTCCTCGAACACCTCCTCGACCGGGTCGTCGTGGTCGAGCGTCTCGTCCTGCGCGCGCTGCGCCTGCAGGGCGTCCAAGTCGTTGGCGACGCGGCCATCAGCTAGCGCCGGTCCGTCGACCACGGCAATGACGCCATCGACGGTCACCCGGCTCTTCACCGATGGCCACTGGAAGGCCTGGACCAGCGGCTTGGGCAGGGCCAGCCCAGAGGTTTCGATCAGGATGTGGTCGACCCTCGGCGTCAGCGACAGGATCTGGTCGAGCGCCGGCACAAAATCATCGGCGACGGTGCAGCAGATGCAGCCATTGGCCAGCTCGACGATATTTTCCTCGGGGCAGGTGTCAATGCCGCATCCCTTGAGGATCTCGCCGTCGATGCCGATGTCGCCGAACTCGTTGACGATGATGGCCAGCCGCTTGCCCCCGGCGTTTTCGAGCAGATGGCGGATCAGCGTCGTCTTGCCGGCGCCGAGGAAGCCGGTGACGACGGTGCAGGGCACGCGGGAGATGGAAGCGGTCATATCTGATCCTTCAAAAGGTCGAGGGGAGGAATGCGGGCGACGAGGCCGCGCTTCAGGCAATCGGGACGGCCGCGCCATGGAATGAGGCCGTCCGTCGAGGTGGCGAAGAGCCTTGCGCCAGCGACGAGATCGGCGCCGCTTGTCGTGGTCAGGTCGCCGAAGACATAGCTCCAGCAGCCGTCGCGCAGGATCGCGGCGCTCAGCCGGCGCTTGCAGTTGCCGAGGCATTCGGCGCTGCGGATACGGATATGTTCGCCGGAAGCTGCGCGGCGCGTGTCTTCGGCCAGCAGTTCGCCGGCGCGGGGATGGGCGTCGGAGCCGGTCTCATCACGGCAGGAGGCGCAGACAATCACCGTGATGCCGGCCAAGGCATCACTATCGCTGGACACTACGTCCGCTGTCTCAGCCGAAAAACTGCTGTCGCGTTCCAAATCAGGCTCCTTGCCCGGAAAACCCGCCAGGCGATCGGATTCTTATGTCCTAGACGGCAGGTCTCCTGGCTCGCGGGTCATCGCCTTCGTGCCGCCTTCCCGGGACCGTCCCAGTGGTTTTCGGCCTTGGCTCGTCGCTTACAGTTGCGGGGACAGCCGCGGATTTGAAATCGAGATTTCGCACCGCATTCCCTCTTGGCTCCTCCCTTTGCCGAGAGGAGACCGTCCAATGCGGATTTAGGCTTGTGCAGGCAGTCGTGTCAACGCACGTCTACGATGCGGCAATGTTGGCGAGGGCCGAACCCAGATCCCCGGCCGGCGTCACCTCGATGCGTTCCAGCCCGAGCCAACCCTGCGTCAGCTTCAACTCCTCGAAGAGTTCGGCGGCGGTTTGCGGCGGGGCGCCGGGCTCGGCATAGGCGGCATGGACGCGCAGCACGCCGGCGGGGCGGTCGGCCTTGAGG